>CAZYKN010000167.1:0-5088 GCA_964648135.1 uncultured Flavobacteriaceae bacterium | reverse complement strand
TGCGACTACCTTAATAACAATAAAAAACAATAACTTTGCATTATGGATAAAATGACAAATACCGATTACAAAGCATTTTTACAAGAGATAAAAGAGCAAGTATATCAATCGCAATACGAAGCCTTAAAGCAAGTCAATAAGCAATTAATAAAACTATATTGGTTTATAGGAAAAAATATTACTGAAAAACAAAAAACACATAATTGGGGAAAATCAATTGTAGAAAATCTATCTAAAGACTTGCAAAAAGAATTTGTTGGAGTTAAAGGTTTTTCTACTCAAAATTTGTGGTATATGCGTCAATTTTATTTAGAATATAACAACAATGAAAGACTCCAACCATTGGTTGGAGAAATTAGTTGAAGCAAACATATTGTGATAATAAGTAAATGTAAAGATGATTTAGAACGAGAGTTTTACATTAAAATGATTAGAAAATTTGGTTGGACAAAAAATGTTTTAATCCATCAAATAGAAGGTAAATCTTATGAGCGATTTTTATTAAACCAAACCAATTTTGATAAAACATTAGTAGAAAAATACAAATATCAAGCAAAATTAGCAGTAAAAGATAGTTATAGTTTTGATTTTTTAGAAATGGCAGAAGATTATGGCGAACGAGAAATGGAATTAGGCTAATTCCTATTTTGATGCGCTATGAGAATTAGCCTTTTACTCCTTCATTTTTTAAAATGGAATTGAGCAATGGTAAAAAATATTTATTATATTTAAACCAAAATAGCTAAAAAAGCAACCAACATAAAGCCAAAAATTGAAATAAAAACATAAACAAAATTTAAAAACATAAATTTTAAAAATGTTTTTCCGATACTTTGATTATAGAATTTTAGCATAGCAAAAAATAGGTAAATAACAAATCCAAGTAACGCAATATTAAAAAAGAAATCGATATTAAAAATTCTATCTATAATAATACCAATAAGCAAGAACACAAAAAAGACGGTTTGCACATTAAACACAAAAATAAGATGTTCGGTATAATTTTTATTTCCTCTAAAATAAATCAAGCTTAAAAATAGTGTAAATAAAGGCAACAAGAAAAACATAACTAAGGAAGCCTTTGATATCATGTTACTTCCCAAATTAAATAATGCGTCTTTTCCTTTAGTAATTTCTTTTATTTCTTGAGCCTTTTGATACATAAATACATTTTTTGCCGTTTTTTTATAACCCAAAGAGTCTAGCGCTTTTTCAACATCTTTCGTTTTAGAATTTAAAAATTGACCAAGTTTAGAATTAGTAGAGCTAAAATGAATTTCGTTTTTATTTTTTTTAACACTATCTAACTTAATGGTGTAATTAAGATTTTTTGTTTCTTGTTTTAAATCTTTTAAAAATAAGGTAGAAAACTCTTTAAAATCAATCAAACTATCCTTTTCAAAATCATTTTTTTTAGAAAGTTTTTCATGTGCTTTATTAATGGTTTTTGTGATGAATAGGTTTAATATAGAATCTTTTTCTTGTATTCCTATAAGTGTATCGTTTGCTTTATTAATGAATTTACTGTTGTTAGCTAATTTTTTTGCGTTTTTATTAATTTCATTGGCAAGAGTTGCTTTTTTTTGACTATCATTATATAAACTTTGACCAAATTTATAGCCTAAATTGTATGATTTTTTTTGTGAAATAGTATCTTTAGCTAAACCTTTTTCGTTAGATTTTGAATTGTTTTCAAAATTATTATATTTATCAATACTCAAAAAAATTCCGCTAATCAAAAAGAATAAAATAGTAGTGTGTAAATACAGCTTAAACGGATTTACATATTTCATTCGTTCACCGTTAATATAGGCTTTACTCACTTCTCCAGGCTTTAACAGTAAAGGAATGAGTGTGTTTATAGTACGTGTATCAAACGCAAAAAAACCTCCTAAAAGTTCAGAAATATATTGTTTTAAACTCAGTGGTTTGGTATCGTTTACTTGTCCGCAATTAGAACAAAAATTATCTGCTGTAATAAGAGGTTGCTTACAATTTAAGCATTCTATTCCTTTAGTATTCTTTTTAAAACGAGTATTTGACTTCATTATCACTATTAATAATGAGCAATTTACAAAAAATATTTAAAAGTCTTAATCTTTATATCTATTCAGCCATTAATTTCTCTCAAAGGGTATAAAATAAAAATCTCGTAAAGGTGCTAAATTGAATGCAATTTTGATTTAGAGGATATTATCATTCCATCATAGTTTGATAATAACTAATTATTCTATTTTTTTACTTATAACCTGGTGTCTTTGCGCCTTTGCGCCTTTGCGAGAAAAAGAGGATGAATAGTTACTAATCTTCTAAAAATAAAAAGGATTTTCCTTCTTTAGTTTCTTCTGCAAATTGAGCAATGGTTTTATCACCCATTTCTTTAATCATAGAGTCTTTAAATGGAGATACAATATGATGAATTGCACACGGATTTTCATCACCACATCTTGGTAAACCTAAAAAGCAATCACTTAAAATTTCTACTCCTTCAATTACAGCTACAATATCTAACATTGAACGCAGTTGGTTTTTTTCGGTAAGATAAAAACCTCCTCTTGGTCCTTTTGTTGATGAAATAATGTTTTTTTTAACTAATTTTTGAAGAATTTTAGCTAAAAATGGTGCTGGAACTTTAATCATTTCAGCAACTTCTTTAGAGCCCATTTTTTTGGTTATATCAGTATAAACTGCTAAATATAAAACAGCTCTAATTGCGTATTTACTTTGATTTGTTAACATGCTACAAATATAGAAGTTTTTATGGTCTTTTTCCTAAAATTTAACAAAAAAAAATAATCAGTACTTTTGCCTTTCAATGAAAAAGTATTTTTACATCATCCGTTTACAATTTTTGGGCTTTCGTTTTCACGGATGGCAACGTCAAGAACATCATAAAACCTTACAAGGTCATGTAGAAAAAACTTTGCGTTTTGTTTTAGGAAGTGGAAACACCAAAGTTCTTGGTTCTGGAAGAACAGATGCAAGAGTGTCGGCAAATGATTTTCCAATGGAGCTTTTTGCTAAAAATGAAATCACAGATTTAGATCAATTTTTAATAGATTTTAATCTGAATTTACCTAACGATATTAAAGCATTATCCATTATTGAAACGGATGATAAATTTAATATCATTAACAATTCAAAAGTTAAAGAATACTTGTATTTTTTCTCTTTCGGAACTAAAAACCATCCTTTTGCAGCGCCTATTTTAACTTGTTTTTATGAAAAGTTAGATTTAAAATTAATGCAAAAAGGAGCAGCGTTATTTAAAGGACAACATTGGTTTAAACATTACTGTACAAAACCCACAGAATTTGGGAATTACAACAGAGAAATTATAGTAAGTGAAATTGTAGAAAACACCATTTATTCTGCCAATTTTTTTCCAGAAAAAACCTATGTTTACCGAATTAAAAGTCGGGGTTTTTTACGCAATCAAGTCCGTTTAATTATGGGAACACTTTTTAGATTAGGTCAAGGTCAGATTTCATTAGATTTTATAGAAAAATCATTAATTGAACATAATATTGACAGACCTTTACCTTTTGTTGCTCCTGCTTCTGGATTGATTTTGTATCAAGTAGAATTTCAAGACAGCAATTTTTATTATTCTAAAAACACCAAACCATAATATACTTTTTTTAAATTTTACTAAAAATCTATTCATCAATTAAATATACAATATGTCTAATAATCTAAATATAAAAGAAGCTTGGGAAACTATCCAAACCAAACTATCTAATCAATTTGCCGATGGTGAAAAAATGGAAGTTGATTCCATTGTTTATATTATTGGAGTTCAAGAATTAGGAAAAGGATATCAAAAGTTTAAAAAAGATGAAAAATTAGCACTTATGCACATTGCAGTTTGTAAACTTTTAGAACCTTATGGCTATTACGAGTTTGATTATTTTGATGATGATGGTTGGCCTCATTACAACTCAGTAAAAAAATTGCCCTTTTTAAAAGGAGGAGAACAAACAGTACTTTTAAAACAAGCGATTGTACATTATTTTAAGGAACGAGAAGTAATCAAGCCTCAATAAGTACATATAGCAATCCGTTTAAAATAACTTTTTGAAATTAAATTAGCATATCCAATGAAATTTTAATTTATTTACACTTGCAAACTCTCATTATCAATGTTTTATAAATAAAAAAAATACTGTATCTTTGCACTCGTTTAATTAAAAATCAAAACAACAATTAAAAATTATTAAAAAAGAAAATTATGACAAAAAGAATTTTAGCAATTGTTTTAATGATGAGTGTATCATTTGCTTTTGCACAAGACAAGAAAGAAGAAGTTAAAGATGGTTGGAAAAAAGGTGGTAATGTAGCCATTACGTTTAATCAATCTGCTTTTAACAATGAGTGGACTGGTGGTGGTATTGGTAACATGGCTGCTAATATCTTAGTAAACTACGACATGAACCTTAAAAAGGGCGATTTAATTTGGGACAATAAATTAATTGCAGATTATGGAGTAAATAAAAATGATGGAGCAGATAAATTCACAAAAAATAATGACCGTTTAGAATTTAACTCTTTAGCTGGTAAAAAAATGAAAGGATTTTGGTACTATTCTGCGTATTTTAACTTAAAAACTCAAATGGATGCTGGTTTTATAAAACAAGATTTTACAAATGACAATGGTACTCCTTTAAATTTAACAGATGATTTTGATGATACTAGAATGGTGAATAATTCTCATTTCTTTTCTCCTGCATTTTTTCAATTTGGTCCTGGTATGTTATGGAAAAAATCTGATAACTTAAATGTAAATATCTCTCCTGCTGCTGCAAAAATGACTTATGTTCATGGTCATTATACTGAAGTTCCTACTGCAATGGAAACTGCTTTTAACGATGCTGGTGGTTACTTTGGTGTTGATGCAAACAAAACAACTCGTTTTGAAGTTGGTGCTTCTCTTAGAGGTTACTATAAAACAAACTTAATGAAAAATATTTCTGTAGAAAATATCTTAGGTTTATATACCAATTATTTAGACGAGCCTCAAAATGTTGATGTTGATTATACTATGAATTTAGTAATGCAAATCAATAAATTTATGTCAACTAATTTAAC
>CAZYKN010000166.1:0-5130 GCA_964648135.1 uncultured Flavobacteriaceae bacterium | reverse complement strand
GCAACTGTATGAATAATTGAAACGCAGATTTAGCAGATGACACGGTTTTACACTGATTTAGCTATGAATTACACAAATTTTTACTAATTATTTAATGATAAAATTTCCGTATAGCTTTTCTATGTGTCTTCTTTGTGAAATTATTTGGCAGATTACATAGATTTTACACTTAATCTTATAAATATTAGATTTACCTTTTTCACGTAAAATAGAAATCTACTGCATAAAAACACTTTGTTTTTAAAAATTAATAGTAAATTTGTCCTTTAAATAGATTTATCATGATTGCACAACATATTTTTTTAGCTTTACCAGGAGGTCCTGAACTTATTATTATTGCTGTTGTTATTTTATTGCTTTTTGGAGGAAGAAAAATACCAGAATTAATGAAAGGAATTGGTGGTGGAATTAAAGAATTTAAAAAAGCCACAAAAGATGATGATAATGAAGATACTAAAAAAGAAGAAAAATAGTATTTCATTTACAACTTTGCGTCTTTGTAAGGATAAATAAATTATACTAAATAATCTTCTCCTGCCTCAACAAAGTATCTAAACTATCTGCAGCATCAAAGCAACTACTCACTTTTTCTGAAGTGGTACAGTAACGAGTGTCAATTTTATGCGCTTTACAAGTAATATCTGATAAGTCAATTTTTTTAAATTTATCATTGATGGAAACGCATTTTTTATAGAGTTTGTCAATGGTATCTAAATTTAAAATATCAATATTATTTTCTAACAAATAGCCTTTTAAATAACTTTCTATTGCAAATTGAGAGTTTTTACAAACTGAATATAAAACAATATCTTCTTCTGGTCTAAAAAGCTCTTCATTGGCTTTTTTTAATTTTTCTGAGCCATTTTTATAGAATAATTGTGATCTTTTTTCCATGATTTAAAAAAATAAAACCTCACAGATTTTAAAAATCTGTGAGGTTTGGGTTAAACAAATTACATATTTTTATATAATTCTAAACGTTCCCAATTAGTTTCTACATCTTCTTGGGCTTCTTGTAACAATTCTGCTGCAATTTCTGGATGTTGTTTTACTACTCTTGTAAAACGAGTTTCGTTATACATAAAGTCACTTACATTTCCAACAGGTGCTTTTGAATCGAGTTTAAATTTCTTTCCTTTTGGTTGCGAAGGATTGAATCTAAACAACGGCCAATAACCCGTTTCTACTGCTAATTTTTGATGATTAGCACCATCCATCATATTATAACCATGCTCAATACAATGAGAATAAGCAATAATAATAGATGCTCCAGGATATTCTGCTGCTTCTTTAATAGCTTTTAAAGATTGTGCATCTTTCGCTCCCATAGCAATTTGTGCTACATAAACATTACCATAAGAAATGGCTTGTAAAGCTAAACTTTTCTTAGCAGTACGTTTACCAGCTACAGAGAATTTAGCACTTGCACCAAGAGGTGTTGCTTTAGAGGTTTGTCCTCCAGTATTTGAATACACCTCTGTATCCATCACCAAAATATTGATGTTTTCTCCAGTTGCTAAAACATGATCAACTCCTCCATATCCAATATCGTAAGCCCAACCATCACCACCAAGGATCCAAACATCTTTTTTACGTAAATATTCTGTTAATTGATTTAATTTTTTAGCATCTACATCATCTAGTTTTGCAAGAGCAGCCTTTAAAGTATCAATATCTTTAAATTTTTGTACTTTTTCAGCTTCAGTAGTTTCTAAGTTATTTGTAATGGCTTCAACAATTTCTGAACCAACCAATAATTCCACTTTTTTAAGTAAATTAAAAGCTAATTCTTGTTTTTTGCTCAGTGCCAATCGCATACCTAAACCATATTCTGCATTGTCTTCAAAAAGTGAATTTGCCCAAGCTGGACCTCTTCCAAATTCATTTGTTTTATAAGGTGTCGTTGGTAAATTTCCTCCATAAATAGAAGAACAACCTGTGGCATTAGCAATTAATATACTATCACCGTACAACTGTGTAAGCATTTTAATATAAGGTGTTTCACCACAACCTGGACAAGCACCAGAGAATTCAAATAATGGTTCTAAAAATTGAGAACCTTTTACATTGGTAATACTTAATTCTGTTCTATCGTAATCTGGTAAATCTATAAAGTAATCCCAGTTTTTATCTTCTACCATATCCACATCAATTTTCTTGTGCATGTTAATGGCTTTAAAGTTTTCTATCTCTTTGCTTTCGGCAGGACAAACAGCTACACATAAATCACATCCTGTACAATCTTCTGGAGAAACTTGTAACACATAAGATTCATTTGTTTTATCAAATGGTCTTCCTTTTGCAGCAACACTTTTTAATGATTCTGGTGCACTTGTTAATATCTCATTTGGTACAACTTTAGCTCTTATGGCTGCATGCGGACAAATAGCGACACATTTATTACATTGTGTACATAGATTGGCATCATCCCAAATAGGAATAAAATCTGCTATACCACGTTTTTCAAACATAGAAGTTCCTGTTGGGAAAGTTCCGTCTGCTGGAAAAGCACTTACAGGCAATTCATCTCCTTTACCTGCTAAAATTCTTCCTAATACATTATTTACAAAATCACTTCCTCCAGGAACCATCATAGGTTTTAAACTGAGGTTATTGGTAATTTTTTTAGGATAATCTACTTCATGTAAATTTTCTAATGATTTATCTACTGCATTAAAATTCATTTGCACCACAGAATCTCCTTTATGAGAATATGATTTTACAATGGCATCTTTAATTTTTTGGATGGCTTCATCCTTTGGCAAAATACCCGAAATGGCAAAGAAACAAGTTTGTAAAACGGTATTGGTACGTTTTCCTAATTTGGCTTCGTGAGCTACTTTTGACGCATCAACTACATAGAATTTTAATTCTTTTTCAAGGATTTCTTCTTGCATCAATTTTGGCAATTCATTCCAAATTGCTTTATCGTCATAAGGCGAATTTAATAAGAATGTTCCGCCTTTTTTCATCTTTTTAAGAATATCATACTTATGTACAAAATTGTATTGATGACAAGCAATAAAATCGGCTGAATTAATTAAATAAGTGGAGTAAATTGGGTCTGGTCCAAAACGTAAATGCGAAATGGTTTGTGCTCCTGCTTTTTTAGAATCGTAAACAAAATATCCTTGTACGTAGTTATCTGTTGTTTGTCCGATGATTTTAATAGAGTTTTTATTTGCTCCAACAGTTCCATCAGAACCTAAACCATAAAACATACAGTTAAAGGTGTTTTTACTCGTTTTAAAGTGATGATAAGGTAAACTTGTATGACTTACATCATCTTGAATACCAATGGTAAAATGTTGTTTTGGTTGCTCTTTATCTAGTTCATCATAAATTCCTTTTACCATAGACGGATTAAATTCTTTTGATGATAAACCATAACGACCTCCAATAATTTTTGGTATAGTTCTACCGCTTTCTACAAAGGCAGACACTACATCTAAATACAATGGCTCTCCAACACTACCCGATTCTTTAGTTCTGTCTAAAACCGCAATTTTTTTAACTGATTTAGGCATTGCATCCATAAAATGTTTAATAGATAATGGTCTGTATAATCTAACAAAAATAGCACCTACTTTTTCTCCATTAGCGGCTAATGTCTGTACAGTTTCCATAACAGGACCTTGACCAGAACCCATAATAACCACTACTTTTTCTGCTTCTGGATGACCAACATAGTAGTATAAACTGTATTTTCTTCCTGTATGTTGATAAAATTCGTCCATGGTTTCTTGAACCACTTCAGGTACTTTATCATAATACGTATTTGCAGCTTCACGTGCTTGGAAGAATACATCAGGATTTTGAGAAGTTCCTCTAATTACAGGGTTATCTGGATCTAGAGAACGTTTTTTATGTTCCATTATTTGTTCTTCTGGCATCATAGCTTCAATAATATCATCTGGAATAGAATCTATTTTTGATATTTCATGCGATGTTCTAAATCCGTCAAAAATATTCATAAACGGAACTCTAGTTTTTAAAGTTGCCACTTGCGAAATTAAGGCAAAATCTTGTGCTTCTTGTACTGATCCACCAAATAACATAGCAAAACCTGTTTGACGTGTAGCCATTACATCAGAATGATCACCAAAAATGGATAAAGCGTGTGTTGCAATAGTTCTTGCTGCTACATGAATAACTGTTGGTAATAATTCACCAGCCATTTTATACATATTAGGTATCATTAACAACAAGCCTTGCGATGCTGTAAATGTTGTGGTTAAAGCGCCTGCTTGAAGTGAACCGTGAACAGCTCCACTTGCTCCACCTTCACTTTGCATTTCAATAATTCTTGGAATGTTATCCCAAATATTTTTTTGACCGTTAGCACTATACACATCTACATGTTCACCCATTGGCGATGCTGGTGTAATAGGATAAATAGCACAGACTTCATTGGTTTTATGAGCAACACGAGCTACTGCTTCGTTAGCATCACAAATTATTTTTTTGAATTCTTTTTTCATTATAAATGTATTTTATTAATTCCAATTATTTAATTGAAATACAAATTTATAACGTATTGCAGTTATATATAATGATATATGTCAGAGGAACAGTAAATTTTGAAAATTTTATGATATTGGTTTGAATATATTTTTCTCGCAAAGGTACAGAGATGCAAAGTTGTGAATGGAAAGTAAAAATTGGTATTACCAATATTGGAGATAATTCTTATTTTTCTGATAAAAACCAGATTATATAGTAATTGATTTATGACTATTTTAAAGCAGACAATAAATTATCAATAGTCGTTATTTTATTAACTGTTTCCAATGAAAAAGTATCACTCTGTTTTGATTGATAGGTGAAAATAGCTTTTGCTTTTTGAAGTAAAGTAATTTTTATGGTTTTGTCTTCTTGAATTAGTGCATCTCTATAAAACAATTCTGCTAACAAAGTGATTTGATTGTCATTTAACATTTTATCATTTAAAATTTCTTGAACATCTTTCTCTATAAAATAATTACGGTTACCACTAATGTATTTTAAATATAAATCATCTAAATATTGATCTAAGTCTTTAATTCTTTTTACTTGAATGGTTGAAAAAGTAGATGTTATTTCATCTAACATCATATATAATGGTCTAAATAGGTAATCTTTGTGGAGCAT
>CAZYKN010000165.1:0-5142 GCA_964648135.1 uncultured Flavobacteriaceae bacterium | reverse complement strand
ACGGACGTTCCATCCAAAACGGACGTTCCATCCAAAACGGACGTTCCATCCATATTGGATACGCACATATTATCGGTTTCAATCACGACATTATCCGTTCCAACAATAATATCATCCACATTATTTATCGTTACAATGGCATGTAAATGATTGGGCATTATTACATACGTATCCAAAAATAATTCATTTCGTATTTCAAATGATTTTAACCATTCGGTTTTTACAATTTTACCAAAATCGGATAAATACATTATTTTGTTTGTTATTTTTCCAAACCAATTTGTTCTGTTATTGGTTACGATGGTAATAAAATAACGCCCATTATTGGAATAATCCCAATTTTGCAATCTATTAGATTCAATTCTATATTTATTCTTGAATTTTGCCATACATTATGTAGCAAACTGCTCTAATTTTACTTGGTGAAGGGAATTTGAGATAGGTTTAGGATTTCTTTTTTTTAAATCCCACAAATAACGAACAATGCCATTTGATAAAATGATAAATTGAGCATCTACGGTTCTTGCATATTTTCTTGCTTGTTCTTTTGAAACGGTTTTGTTAAAAATATTTTTCATTTGTAGTAGTTTAAAAATTGGTATTAAATATCTTGTGTAGTGTCTCTTTTGGTAACGGTTGTTACTTCCTTTTTACCAAAAATCAACTTTCTAAATTTTCCAAAGAAAGCTGCTATTGCCAAGAAAATTATTTTTCCAAATTTTAAAATCACAGCAAAAAAACCTGCTTTGGCGAGTACCTTTCCTGCAATAAGGCCTCCTATTCCATACGCTGCAATCTTATCAGTATTTGAGTTGAAATTTGAATATTTATGACCCTCATTAAAGTTTACACTTGTTAGAATTTTATCTTTGTCTTTATTAAATTTATCTAACACATTCATCTCTCCAATGGCGTTTAACATTAAATAACCTTTTCTACCAAGAATTCTAATGTTGTAATTAAGCGTATTAGTTTCGTCATCACCAAATTTCATTTCTTTTGCCCAATATAATTTCTTTGCAGTATGATCATAATAAGGAGGCTCTGCCCAACCAACTAGTTCAATAGGTTGATATCCTTGTTTTATTCGTTCTTTGTTGTTGTCATTAGCGCTTTTTTGCATGTTTTCTAGCATCTCATCATAATCAATTTCACTAGCTTCTTTATCGCTTACATAACCTTCTTCTTCATATTGAATTTCTATTGCATAGGTTAAATTTAAGCTTACAGGATTTTCTTTTTCATTAAAAAGTAAGCCTAAAGTTTCTTGAGGTGGATTTCCCCATAAATCTTCTAATACTCTATGGCTCTGCTTTGCATCTAAAAACTTCATGCCTTTTGGAACTTTTAATGTTGCAAGTCCGTTTTTTAACTGAATTTCTCCATGTTGAAATTTAAAGGTTTTGTTGATGCTATCCGTTTTTTTTAAGTACTCCGTGAGTTCTTTAGAAGAAATTTCTTCTTCTTTATCTTGTGCGTATAAAACTGTAAAGGCAAAATAGATGGATAAAAGTAATATTCTTTTCATAGTTTTTTAATTTGTAAAATTATATTCAATTAAATTCGCTCCCATTTTAAGTGCTTTTTCTCTAATTTCTAGTGGATCATGATGTACTTCTTGATCTTCCCAACCATCAGACAAATCACATTGATAGTCATAAAAACACACCAAACGTCCTTCGTAAAAAATACCAAATCCTTGTGCTGGTTTGTTATCATGTTCATGAATTTTTGGTAAATTCTCAAAACTAAAAGTTTGATGATAAATAGGATGGTTATATGGAATTTCTTCAAATGCTAAATTAGGAAAGACTTTTTTCATTTCTCTTCTAATGTATTTATCAATTCCGTAATTATCTGATACATGTAAAAATCCTCCAGAGGTTAAATAGTTTCTTAAATTTTCAACGGTGTTTTCATCAAAAAAAACATTTCCGTGACCTGTCATAAAAACCATTGGATAATTAAACAGTTCCACACTATCTGGAGCAACTACTTTAGGTTCTTTACTTATAGTTGTATGAATATTTTCATTACAAAAAGCAATTAAATTAGGAATTGCCGTTGGATTTGCATACCAATCTCCTCCTCCATCGTATTTTAATATGGCAATATCTTGTGCATATATTGATAAATTCGTCAATATTAAAAGGAAGGCACTTATTTTTATAATTTTAATTTTCATTATTTTATTCGTTTATAAAAGCTACGCTGTGAGCAGCAACTATTCCTGCGGTTTCTGTTCTTAATCGGCTTTTGCCTAAAGATACTGGTTTAAAATTATTCTCCAAAGCTAATGAAATTTCTGACAATGAAAAATCACCTTCTGGACCTATTAATACCAAAACATCTATTTGTTCTTTTAATTGGTTTTTTAATGATTGTTTGTCCGTTTCTTCACAATGCGCAATGAATTTTTGTCCGTTATACTCATTATTCATAAATTGTTTGAAGGAAACTGCATCATTAAACTTGGGTAAATAAAAGCGTTTTGATTGTTTCATTGCAGCAATCAGTACTTTTTCTAGTCGTTCTTTTTTAATGATTTTTCGTTCTGAGTGTTCACAAATTAAGGGTGTAATCTCAGTTATTCCAATTTCTGTAGCTTTTTCTAAAAACCATTCAAAACGTTGGTTGTTTTTTGTTGGTGCAATAGCAATATGCAAATTATAGTGCAAGGAATTTTCTATTTTTTGAACGTTTTGAATGACAACCGTACATCTTTTATCGTTTGCAACGCTTATAGAAGAAGAAAAAAGCCAGCCTTTTCCGTTGGTAATAAACAACACATCACCGTCTTTTTTTCTAAGCACTCTTACAATGTGTTTACTTTCAATTTTATCAAAAGTAAACTGCTTATCTGTGCTTTTTATATGTGAATCAAAAAAGAGTTGCATTAATTAATTTTTTTAGTAAAAGTTGCACGTTCTTTATCGATTACAGGCTTAAAATTTCTCCAAATTTTATGAATTTCTTCATTGTTTTTGAGCATAGGCGTAATGACCATTTTATCAATTCCGTTATGAACAACGGTCTTGTAAAATTCATCAAAAACAATAGCCGTTACACCTTTGCTTTGATACTCTGGATCAATACCTATCAAGTAAGAAACAACGGTATCATTTTTCTTTTTTGCTTTTAATAAATGAAATAATCCAAATGGAAACAATTTACCTTTTGCTTTTTGTAAAGCTTTGGCAAACGAAGGCATTAATATGGCAAAAGACACTAGTTTACCGTCTTTATCAACTACAAATTTAATGTATTCTGGATTGATAAATGAGATGTATTTTTTCTTAAAAAAAGAGACTTGTTCATCGGAAATAGGTACAAAAGTTTCTAGTTTTGAATAGGCTTTTTCAAACAATTTAAACATCTCTTCTACATAAGGCATTACCTCTTTTGAAGAAGTAAAATTGAGTGCTTTATAACCATATCTCTTTTTTAAAATGTCTGCAAATTTTGTGTATTTTTCAATGTTAATATCCTTGATTAAAATAGTTGTTTCCACATATTCTTTTCCTATTTTAAAACCTAACTCTTTGAAATGTTTTACATAATAAGAGTGATTATACCATGTAACCATTTTACCAATTTTATCATATCCTTTGGTAAGCACACCAACTTTATCCATATTAGAAAAACCAATAGGTCCTTCCATTTTTTCTAAGTTATTTTTTTTAGCAATTTCTGTAACTTTATTTAGTAACCCTTTGGTAACTGCAATATCATCAACAACATCAAACCAACCAAAACGAATTTTTTTTATTTTTTGAACATTCACTTCGGTATGATTAATAATTACCGCAATTCTACCCACAATTTTTTCTTGCTTATACGCTAAAAAATATTGTGCAGAAGCTTGTTTAAAAACAGGATTTTTACTTGCATCAAATCCATCAAGTTCTTCTTGTATGATTGGCGGAACCCAATAATTATTATTTTTATACAATTCAAAAGGAAATTTAACAAATTGCTTCATTTCACTTTTAGAATTAATCTCTTTAATACGAATCATTTATTTCTCTTTTTACGTCTTCTGCCTTTCTTTTTTTTCTTTTTCTTTTTCTTACCGAAAAATGATGGTCCTTTAGATTTTTTTTGTCTTCTTCGTTTTTTAACTTTAACTTTTTTAAATTTAGGACCTTTCCTTTTTTTCTTTTTGAATATTCGTTTAAAGAAAGGCTCTTTTGTTCCTTCAAGAACTTCACCTTTTTTATGCGAATTTTCATGTCTATCTAACCTCCAAGAACCTCCTAAACTTAAATAATAAGTAGAAAAATTATTTTTAATTAAACTTGTTCTTCCAGAAACATCTAACTGTATATTATCAGAAAATAGATAAGCAACACCACCTCCAAATTGATATTCTGTGTCTTTTATTTTATTAAAAATTCCTTGATGTTCTCCAAAAATAGACCATTTTCCTGTTACAGCTAAAGTGGAAGTTAGTATATAAGAATATTGTAAATGGTCTTGTAAAATATTATCAACTACTAAGTTTGTTAAGATGACAAAACGTTCATTTATGTCATTCTGTAATAAAACAGCTCCTTTAAAACTCATTCCTGGAGCTTTAAATTCAGGACTTAAAAAATTGGAATTCCAACCAACATAAACTCCAACAGACGGAATTAAACGTTTCCAGTCAAAGGCATGCCGTTTTTTCCAGGAGCGTATTTCTTTAGACTTATCTGCGTAAACCGAATTATAAACTAAATATTTTGCACCTAATGTTAATCTGCTAAATCCTGATACTGAATATTCATTAGATGTGAAAATATTATTAAAAACTCTATGATCTTTTTGATACCTTGTATCTAAATTGATTTCTAATTTTTCTAAAAAATTACTGTATCTTAAAAAAAGATTTCCTCCAAAAGAGTTTTTTGTTAAAAAAGTGTCGTTTAAACCAAAATTATTTTGGTAAAATCCACCTGTTTCTAATTGGAATATTTTTGTTCCAACACCATACGGACTTTCAGAAAAGCCAGGTCTTTTAGAATTTATAATTTTTGTGTATTGCGCTGAAACGCTTAAAAAAGCGTAAAAAACAACAATAAATAGGATTATTTTTTTCATGTAAAATTAAATTATTCGGTAAATATAATATTTTATACTTTTTATAACGTTTAAATTGAT
>CAZYKN010000164.1:0-5182 GCA_964648135.1 uncultured Flavobacteriaceae bacterium | reverse complement strand
TTGTAATTCCTAAAAAAGAAGAAGCAAAACCAAAACCAGTAAGACAAATTAAAGTGTCATAATTGGTAGTACTCACACCGTGATTTTGAATTGCGGTGTGAGTTTACAAATGCAATGATTATAAATAAAAAAACAACAGATTGAATTCGGTTATTTTTTAGTTTTATAAACGTTTTTAATAAAAATTGATTTTGATATAATTTTAATCGAATTCAGTTAATTATTAACAAATTTAAACATATAAAAAATGAAAAATTTAAGAAATTTAATCGTATTAACTGTACTTGCTTTTACTTTAAATGCTTGTGCGCAAACTAAAAAAGAGGTAGTTAAAGAAACAGCAAATCAATTATCTAAAGAGCTTCCTAAAAAGGAAACAACTTTAGCAATGAATAAGAACACGTTAGATGCTAATATCAATGCAAATTTAGATGACAAAATTGTAAAAAAGAAGGTTAAATTAACAAAAGAAGCCCTTTCTACCATAAAGGAAACTGAAAACTTATTACAATTAGTTGATAAAAAAGACAAGAAAAAAGCCTTAAAAAAAGGAAAAGAGCTTATAGGTAGTTTAGAACTTATTTTAGCAAAAGACCCTTCGCTTGCATTAATACCTGTGAATATTAATTATGTAAAAGAAGAGTTTGTAAGTGATATTGCTGAAGTAAGAAAAGTTACCCAAGCTGCTAAAAAAGCAATGGATGATGGCTACTTTAGAGTGGCAAGTGATTTGCTAAAAGATTTAAGAAGTGAAATGGTTATTAATACGTATTTAATACCAACAGCTACTTATCCGTCTGCAATTAGCAAAGCTACTCTTTTGGTTGAAGAAAGTAAATTTGATGATGCAAAAGCTGTTCTTCAAGAAGTATTAGGAACTATTGTTGTTGAAAAAACAGTCTTACCACTACCAATACTAAATGCAGAGCAAATGATTTTTGAAGCTGAAAAAATTGACGCTAAAGATCATAAAAATATAAAGAAAGTAATTAATTTATTAAAAAATGCAGATTATCAGTTACAACTTGCAGAAGAATTAGGTTATGGTAAAAAAGACAAAGATTATAAAATATTTACAGAGTCAATTAAACAACTTAAAGAATCTGTAACTAATAAAGAAGACAGTTCTAGTAAGTTTATCAAACTAAAGGAGAAAATAAAAAGTTTTAAAAATAGACTTTTTAACAAAAAAGAAAGCAAATAACACCAATTTAATTTCATTAAAGGTATAGTAAATGATAGATAATTTGATGTTAAATAGGTCTAACTAAATGAAATAAAAAAAGACTGCCTTTTTTGGCAGTCTTTTTAACAATAATATTGTAATTTAGACGAAGAATAAAGTAGAAAATTTTATATAAAATGAAGTACATAGATTACTATAAAATATTAGGAATTAGCAAAAATGCTTCCGAAGCTGAAATAAAAAAAGCCTATCGTAAATTAGCTCGTAAATATCATCCAGATCTAAATCCTGATGATAAAGCTGCTGAAAAAAAATTCAAAGAGATTAATGAAGCAAATGAAGTGTTAAGTCATACTGAAAATAGAAAAAAATACGATAAATACGGTAAAGATTGGAAACATGCCGAAGAGTTTGAAAAACAAAAACAACAACAAGCTCAATACGGTAATCGCAGTCAGCAATCTTATGGTAATTATTCTGAAAGTGATTTTTCTGACTTCTTTGAATCTATGTTTGGTGGAAGAGGAGGAGGTTTTAGTGGTGGAGGACGTACCCAAACTAAATTTAAAGGACAAGATTTTAACGCAGAACTCCATTTAAACTTAACAGATGTTTATAAAACACACAAACAAACCTTAACCGTAAATGGTAAAAATATTAGATTAACCATTCCTGCTGGAGTAGAAAACGGACAAGTAATAAGAATTAAAGGACATGGTGGAAAAGGTGTAAATGGTGGTGCAAATGGAGATTTACTCATTAAATTTAAAATTAAAAACAATACCCATTTTAAACGCAATAAAGCGGATTTACACTTAACGGTTGATTTGGATTTATACAAAGCAGTTTTAGGTGGAGATTTGGTAATTAACACCTTAGGAGGAAAAGTAAAACTTAAAGTGAAATCAGAAACTCAAAATGGAGCTAAAGTAAAACTTAAAGGGAAAGGATTTCCAATATATAAGAAAAAAGACCAATTTGGAGATTTAGTTGTTAGTTATCAAATTAAAATTCCGACAAATTTATCCGATAAAGAAAAAGAATTATTTACTGAACTTTCTAAATTAAGATAAGATGAAAGAGCTAAAAACTATTAGTGTAACACAATTTTGTACACATTACGAAGTACCAGTTTCGTTTATAGAATCTTTAAATAATTATGAATTAATTCATATTATAGAAATTCAGAACGATAAACATATCCGTTTAGAAGAAGTAAATACTCTAGAACGTTATATCCGTTTGCATTATCATTTAAACATTAATTTTGAAGGCTTAGATGTTATTGCAAACCTTTTAAATCAAATAGAAGAGTTACAAAACAAGATAAATAATTTGAATAATAAATTAGATTTTTATCAATAAAACAACCTTTTATGAAAGATAGCTCAAAGTATTTACTCATATCGTTAGCAACCTTTATTGTAGGATATCTTTTTTTGAGATTGGCTTATAATACCACTTCAAATATTCCTTTTGCACAAGAAATTGTGTTGCTTGTACTTGGAACAATAGCAACCATTGCTATTACAGCAGCACTTTTAAATAAACAAAGTGAAGTTGAAATGGAAAAAGAACAACGTGTAAAAATATTTGATTTAAAAGCAGATTTATATTTTGAATTGATTGATTTTATTGAAAAAATCATCACAAAAGGAAAAATAAATAATACGGATTTAATTGCATTAGAATTTTTGACCCATAAAATATCAACTATTGCAAATCCTAATGTTTTAAAAGAGTATTCTCAATTTTTAAATACAATTAAAAAAACAAGTTTAGATAAAGAAATAACAAGTTTAGAACAAGATGAACTTTCTAATGATTTAGCAAAATTATGCGGTAAAATTAGATATGATTTATTGCAAAAAGAACAACAAACCAAGATTAATATTCAAGAAATTATTGAAAAAAATATTGAAAAATTGTAGCAATTAAAAATGGAAGAGTTTAGCAAAAGCAATAATACTAAACCACTCTATCTAACTTGTCATAAATTTTTTGTTTTAAGGTAGTATAATTTTTAATGAGTTCTAATTCTTCTCTATGATGTTCTGATAAAGGAATATCTTTTTGAATTTGAGCAATTTTCTTTTCAATTAATATTCGTCTAATATTATTTACTGAATCCATGACTAATTTTGACAAGGTTCGTTCTTTGGTTTTAACATAAATATTTTTAGCTTCCCAATTACTCAATAAGTAACGTTCATCATTCATAAAAATATCACTGACTACCGAAGCAATATTCGGATTTGGATGATTGATGAATTTTTCAATAGAAATACGTTCATCTTGATTTAATTGATGTGTAATTTCATGGTAAATGGTCTTAAAAGTATCATTGGTAAATTCCATTTCATCTGCTTGTAAATGCAAATAAATTTCTTTTGAAACGGTGTTTGTAAACTTCTTTTTAACCATTTCAAATTCACCTTCATCATTTTCTTCTTGTACATAATCTGTAAATTCTGTTTCTTTATTTCCGTAAAGTAATAATATTTCGATAAGGTGCTTTTCTAGAATATTTAAAGCATTGACTTTTATTAAAGGTTTTTCAACTTCTTTAACAATTTGCAAGGGTTTTTGTGGATGTTTTGCGTTTTCTCTTGTGTTTTTTGTACGCATTTGTGCGAGTTCTCCAAACAATACTTTTTCGGATATTTGCATAATACGTGCACACTCTTGTACATAAACTTCCCGTTGAATAGCACTTGGTATTTTAGCAATACTTTGGACTATTTCTCTTATTAAACCTGCTTTTTTTACTGGATCATTGGCAGCATCTTTTAATAATAAAGAAACTTTAAACTGAATAAAATCTTGTGAATTATCTGTTAAATACGTTCTTAAGTCTTCGGTAGAAAGTGATTTTGCAAAGCTGTCTGGATCTTCTCCTTCTGGGAAGGCAACAACTTTAACATTCATACCTTGCTCCAAAATTAAATCAATTCCTCTTATGGAAGCTCTTATTCCTGCTGCATCACCATCAAAAAGTACGGTAATATTATTGGTTAATCTAGAAACCAATCTAATTTGATCTGAAGTTAACGCTGTTCCAGAAGAAGCAACCGTATTTTTAATTTCGCTTTGATGGAATTGTATCACATCTGTATAACCTTCCACTAAATAGCAATTATCTTCTTTTGCAATGGCTTGTTTTGCATGATAAATACCATATAAAATTTTACTTTTATGGTAAATTTCACTTTCAGGCGAATTGAGGTATTTAGCCGCTTTTTTATCAATTTTTAAAATCCGTCCTCCAAAGCCTAAAACTCTTCCAGACATAGAGTGAATAGGAAACAAAACACGTCCTTTAAAACGATCGAATTGCTTATTTTCTTTTACAATGGTTAATCCTGTTTTCTCTAAAAACTCTAATTGAAACTTGTTTTTTAGTGCTTCTTCTGTAAAAGCAGTCCATTCGTCTAGAGCATAACCTAATTCAAAAGTTTTAATCGTTTCATCGGTAAAACCTCTTTCCTTAAAATAGGAATAACCAATGGCTTTTCCTTTTGGATTTTCTAATAATATGTTATGAAAGTAATCACGAGCATATTCAGAAACCAAATACATACTTTCTCTTGCTGATTGCTGTTGTTTTTGTTCATCAGTCTGCTCGGTTTCTTCAATTTCTATATTGTATTTTTTCGCAAGATATCTTATGGCTTCAGGATAGGTGTAATGGCTGTGTTCCATTAAAAAGGAAATTACATTTCCACCCTTACCAGTACTAAAATCTTTCCAAATTTGCTTTACAGGCGACACCATAAAAGAGGGTGTTTTTTCATCAACAAACGGACTTAATCCTTTGTAATTTGCACCTGCTTTTTTTAAATGTACAAACTCACCTATAACCTCTTCTACACGAGCGGTTTCAAAAACTTGGTCTATGGTGGTACGGTTTATCATTTTTCTTTGTTTACTGTTTTATAGAGATACACAGAGAGGCACAAAGATACACAGAGTTTTTTAAATTTTGTACTGAATATT
>CAZYKN010000163.1:3492-5199 GCA_964648135.1 uncultured Flavobacteriaceae bacterium | reverse complement strand
AATTGGTGTATTTAAGCCTAATTGATGCGCTGCATGAACTCGTAATTGATGCGTTCTGCCTGTTATTGGCGTAAATTCTACAAGCGTTTTGTCGCTTTTTACCGAAAGTATTTTCCACAATGTTTTGGCAGGTTTTCCAAGTTTAAAACAAACGAGTTGCCGTGGTCTATCCTCTAAATCCACTCGTAATGGCAAGTTAATTTCTCCTTTGTTTTGATTGATTTTTCCATCTAATAAAGCCACATACTTTTTACGAATTGTTTTATTAATAAACTGAGCTTGTAAAAACTGATTTGCATATTTTGTTTTTGCAATAAGCATAATGCCACTTGTGGACATATCTAACCTGTGTACAATTAAAAAATCTGTCGATTGTGGATATTTTTTTGACAACCTACTATAAACAGAATCTTTTATTTTTTTTCCGTTAACCGATAATAATTCCGTTGGTTTATTAATTACAAGCATTGAATCGTCTTCAAAAAGAATTTCAATTTCTTTATTTTTTGCTAATTCTTTTTCAAGCGGATTTTCATCAAGCAACATTCCTTCTAACATGTGCGATAAAATAGGTTTACATTTTCCGTTGCATGAAGGATAAAAATGCTGATGTCTTCTAATTTTTGAATTACCTGATTTTCCCCACCAAAATTCAGCTAATGCAATGGGTTTTAAGTTGTTTAAAAAAGCGTATTGTAATAATTTTGGAGCAGCACAATCTCCTGTTCCTGCTGGAGCTTGCAAATTTAATTCTTTAAAAATAATATTTAAGTTCTTCTCTTCTTTAGACGTGTTTAAGAAGTTATATTGATTAAATATCTTTTGATGCAAAGCATTCGATTTCTTGTTTCGTAAAACTTTTAAAGACTGAATTTTTGCATTTAAAAGATTTAATTCCTCTTGTTTATCAATGTATTTTTCCTCATAATAACATATCAATTCTTTTAAATAAAATTTATCGTGTAAGCTTTCTTGTGCGAGTTGTTTTTTAAAATTTTCTGCTAATAGATGTGCTCCTTTTTTGCGTTTTTTTCTGAGTTGTTTTCTCTTTTGTAATTTTTCTTTCTCTATTTGAATTATTTTACGAGCTGTTTTATTGTTTGACAAAACACTTGCTTTGAGGTTTTTATATTTTTCACTTTCCAAAATCTTACTAATTTTATCACTTAATGCAACAAGCTCTTTTTGTTTATTATTAAAAAAACTGCGTTCAGATAAAATATCATAAATAGGAGGAACAAAGTGTTTAAAATTACTTTGACCATTCATATTTCCAGAAAATGCGGCTAAATAGCCTATTTCATTTTTTTTATTTAGAACGACTAATACGCCAAACATTTTTCCTATTTCATGGCTATTAGTATCAATTCCAAAACTATGATTTAATTCATTTTTATTTGATAACAAATAGTCTTGTAACTCTTTAGATGCTATTTTTGATAGTTCGTGAGGCTCGTAATAAAAAGGAAAAGTGAATTTTTTAGGCAATTCAATTCCTTTAATATTCTTCTTAAAATGGATAAAGTGCAACACGTGTTATTTTTAGATTGCAAATGTAGTATTTATACCAACTCAACATCAAAATGTGTTATAAATTATTTATCTTTTCCCGTTTTAACGCATTTTAAAATAGAATTAGTATTATGACAGCTATTTTCTTACAAAGTTTACAAAGCAAAGGGTATTTCTCTCGCAAAGGCGCAAAGG
>CAZYKN010000163.1:0-3392 GCA_964648135.1 uncultured Flavobacteriaceae bacterium | reverse complement strand
GCAAAGTAGCAGGTAAAGTTGGTTTTTATATTAATCAAAAATTTTAAACCCATAATTTTATAGTATTTTTGTTTTTGAAATAATAATCAACTAAGATGTCTAAAGATCAAAAATTAAAAATATTTATACCTTATATTGCTGCATTTATTGTGTTTGTAGTTGTTTCCTTAGCTTATTTTTATCCTGTGCTCGAAGGAAAACAAATCTTACAAAGCGATATTGTACAATTTAAAGGTTCGGCTAAAGAAATTCAAGATTACAGAGCCAAAACAGGCAAAGAACCGTATTGGACAAACACTTCTTTTAGCGGAATGCCTGCCTATACCGTAAGTGCTTATTATCCTAATGATTTTATTGGAAAAGTAGATAATCTTTTGCGTTTTTTACCAAGACCAGCAGATTATTTGTTTTTATACTTCTTTGGCTTTTTTGTTTTGTTATCTGTATTAAAAGTGGAATGGAAATTAGCCATTTTTGGTTCAATTGCCTTTGGATTTTCTACTTATTTTATTATTATTCTTGGTGTTGGTCATAATGCAAAGGCACATGCAATTGCTTATTTTCCGTTGGTATTTGCTGGAATTATTGCCGTTTTTCAAAAAAGGTATTTATTTGGTTTTTCACTAACTACTCTTGCAATGGCGTTAGAAATTCATGCTTCACATATTCAAATGACTTATTATTTGTTTTTTGCCATCGCTATTTTTGGGATTGTTTTTTTAGTTGATGCTATTAAGCAAAAAACACTTCCTATTTTTAGTAAAAATATAGGAATACTTTTAATAGCAATGATTTTAGGACTTGGTGTAAATGCTACAAGGCTCATGGCTACCAAACATTATGCAAAAGACAGTACACGTAGTGCTAGTGAACTTACCATAAATCCTAATGAATCGAAAAAAGAAGCCAATACAGGTTTAGATAAAGACTATATCACGGAATATAGTTATGGTTTTTTAGAAACTTTTAATCTATTTATTCCACGTTTTATGGGTGGAGGAAGTGTAGAAAAACTAGATACAAACGCTGCTACCTACCACTTTTTAACCAAAGCAACCGATACCAATCAAGCGAAAAGTTTTATAAACCAATTGCCTACATATTGGGGAAAACAGCCTTTTGTTGGAGCTCCTGCGTATATTGGAGCTGTAATTATCTTTTTATTTTTTCTAGGTGTTTTTTTAGTTGAAAACTCCTACAAAAAATGGTTGGTTGCTGCTACAATCTTCTCTTTATTGTTAAGTTATGGTAAAAATATAGATTTTTTAACCAACTTTTTTATTGATTATGTTCCCTTATACAATAAATTTAGAGCCGTAAGCTCAATTCAGGTGATTGCAGAATTGACTATCCCTTTATTGGGAATATTAGGATTGAATGCTTATTTTAATTCGGATTTACCGAAAGAAAAAAAATTAAAAGCACTCAAATTAGCGATATATATTGTTGGAGGAATTGCACTCTTTTTTACCCTTTTCGGAAGATTTATCTTTAGTTTTGAAGGTGGCGCAGATACTCAACTAGACCAAATGCTTCCTGGTTTATCTAGTGCAATTATCGAAGACAGAAAGACTATGTTATTTATGGATAGTTTGCGTTCTTTAGTGTTAGTTTTAATTTCAGCAGGAATTCTTTGGGCATATATTCAACAAAAAATAGATTATACTAAAAGTATTTTGGCACTGTTTGTCTTAGTATTGTTTGATATGATTACAGTAGATAAAAACTATGTAAATGCCAATAAATTTGTAGATGAATTAAAAGTGGAACGACCATTTTCTGCTTCAAAAATTGATAAAGAAATACAAAAAGACAAAACGCATTACAGAGTAGCCAATTTTACTGGAAATCCCATGAATGAAAGTCGCACTTCATATTTTCACAATTCAATTGGTGGTTATAATGCGGTAAAGCCAAGACGTTATCAAGAATTATTTGATTTTCAATTAGCCTCAAAACTGAATGAAGAAGTTTTAAATATGCTGAATGTAAAATACATTATTTTTCCAAATAAAAAAGGAGAAGAATCCTTTCAAAAAAATGAGGATGCCAATGGCAATGTTTGGTTTGTAAATAACCTAGAATTTGTTGATAGTGCAAATGATGAAATTGTAGCTTTAAATCAGCTTAAAACCAAGATAACAGCTGTAGTAAATAAAAAAGACGCTTTGAATTTAAGTCAAACTTATTCAAAAGATAGCACAGCAACAATTCAGTTAATAAAGAAAGAAATTAATAAATTTACCTATAAAAGCACGAGTAAATCAAAGCAATTTGCCGTTTTTTCTGAAACTTATTTTGATGATTGGCATGCGTTTATTGATGGAAAAGAAACACCAATTACTAGAGTTGATTATGTTTTAAGAGGATTAGAAATCCCTTTAGGAAAACATCAAATTATTTTTGAATTTAAGCCAGAAATAGTTGCCAAAGGGAATACAATCACACTAATATCTTATGTATTGTTTTTAATTATTCCTTTTGGATGGTGGTTTTATGAGAAGAAAAGGAACATTTAATTTATCGCATACAAGACAACAAAGTATTTTTAAGCAACATAGCAATAGTCATAGGACCAACACCACCAGGAACAGGTGTAATAAAAGCAGCTTTTTTACTTACATTTTCAAAATCAACATCGCCTGATAAACGATAACCTCGTTTTTTTGAAGCGTCTTCTACACGAGTTATTCCAACATCAATAATGGTAACACCTTCTTTTACCATATTGGCTTTTAAAAATTCAGGAACACCTAAGGCAACAATAATAATATCTGCTTTTTTAGTAAATTCTTCAATGTTTTTTGTTCTACTGTGTACCAAAGTAACCGTAGCATTTCCTGCTTTTCGTTTTTGGCTCATTAATATGCTCATTGGCCGTCCAACAATATGACTTCTCCCAATAACCACCACGTTTTTACCAGACGTTTCTACTTTGTAACGCTCTAATAATTCCATAATTCCAAAAGGAGTTGCAGGTAAAAAACACGGTAAATCCAAGGTCATTCTACCTACGTTTGTAGGATGAAAACCATCTACATCTTTATCAGGATTCACCAACATTAACACTTTTTGTTCATCAATATGTTTAGGTAAAGGCAACTGAACAATAAACCCATCAATATCATTATCCTTATTTAATAGTTCAATTTCATCAAGGAGTTGTTCTTCGGTTGTATCTTCAGGCAATTCAATTAAAGTAGAATTAAATCCAACCTTCTGACAAGCCTTTACTTTACTAGAAACATAAGTCTGACTAGCACCATCATTTCCAACAATTATAGCTGCCAAATGCGGAATTTTTCCACCTTTTGATTTAATTTCTAAAACCGATTGAGCGATTTCTTCTTTAATATCATTTGCTGTTTTTTTTCCGTCAAGTAATTGCATTT
>CAZYKN010000162.1:0-5217 GCA_964648135.1 uncultured Flavobacteriaceae bacterium | reverse complement strand
TTGTTAATAAGTTTTGCCTCAAATTTTAACTAAAAAAGTTTAAAATACCACAAAAAAACATACATTTGCCAAGAATTTTTATAAAAATAAATGATGTACTTTCTACATAAAAGGAAGTGCTTTTAATTAACTAGGTGTCTGTTATTAAAAAGCCTAACAGACAAAAACAAAACAAAATTATGGAAGTAGCAGGAAAAATTAAAGTGCTAAACGAAACACAAACTTTTGGAAACAATGGTTTTAGAAAAAGAGAAGTTGTCATTACTACAGATGAACAATATCCACAAATGTTAATGGTTGAATTTATTCAAGATAAATGCGACTTGTTAAACAATTTTAATGTTGGTGATGAAGTAAAAATCAACATTAATTTAAGAGGTAGAGAATGGATTAATCCAGAAGGCGTTGCAAAATATTTTAACGCTATTCAAGGTTGGAGAATAGAAAAAATGAGTGGTGAAACAGCAACAAATACCGTTCCTCCAGTAGCAGCTGCTGAGCCATTTACACCAGCAGATAAAGCAACAGAAGAAGGTACAGCAGACGATTTACCTTTCTAATATTTTACAAATACGTTTAAATAAAAAAGCATTTTCAATTCAATTGAAAATGCTTTTTTTATTAATGCAAAAGAGGTTTTAGAATTTTATGTAAAGTTATTATTTGTCTTCAACCTTTTTTCCTTACTCAGGTTTTTGTTCTAAAATGTCAAAAAATTCATCTAATTTAGGTAAAATGATAATTTTTGTTCTTCTATTTCTAGCTCTACCTTCAACGGTATCATTAGATTCAAGAGGAACAAATTCACTTCTTGCAGCAGCTACTAATCTGCTAGGATCTACATGATAAACATCTTGCAATACTCTTACAACGGCTGTTGCACGTTTAGCTGATAAATCCCAATTATCTTTCATACAAGAAGTATTGATACCAACATTATCTGTATGTCCTTCAACCATTACTTGCATATTTGGTCTATTTTGAATAACCGTTGCTACTTTTCCTAAAATTTCTTTCGCTTTTGGAGAAACGGTTGCGCCTCCACTAGAAAACATTAATTTGTCTGATAAGGAGATATAAACAACTGTTTTTTCAACATTAATTTGAATGTCTTGATCTTGAATTCCAGCAGCTAATTCCTTTTTTAAATTAAAGGCAACAGCTAAATTAATAGAATCTTTACGTGTCATTGCTGCACGAATTCCGTTAATATATTTATCTTTTTCACTTAATTGTGCAATAACTGTTTTAATATTTTCACTTGCTCCTTGTGAGAGTACCGTTAAATTTTCTACTTGTTTTACAGAATTTTTATTTTGTTCTTCCAAACTCTTAATCTGGTTTTTTAACAAAGCAATTTGATCTTTTAATGCAGATGCTTGTGAAGAACTTCCTGTTTTTGCAACCAAACATTTTTGAAGATTCCCTTTAACATTAACCAATTCTTGTTCAGTTTCGGTTAATTGATCTTGTAAAGAAGTATATTTCTTTTGAGAAACACAAGATGATAAAACCAACGAAAATACTAAGGCAACTAAAATTATTTTTTTCATGATATTCACTATTTTTATTTATTGATACAAATTTATACTATTGTTATTTATTAAACCACTAATTTTGTTATTTATTTTCTAATTAACATAATTTTAATAGTTATTATGAAGCATCTTGTAATTTTACTTGTTTTTTTAAGTTTATTTTCTTGTGATAATACACCAAAATATTCCTCTTTAAAAGGAACAGCTTTTGGAACGAGTTTTTCAATAAAATATAAAAATACCGCTCATCAAGACTTTACAAACACAGTAGATAGCTTAGTAAATAGTGTAAATAAATCGCTTTCTACTTATATGCAAACCTCTGATATTTCTAGAATTAACCAAGGTGATACTACTGTAGTAGTTGATGAAAAATTTATTGAAGTCTATAAAAAGTCGAAACGAATATTTGTTGAAACCAACGGTGTTTTTGATCCTACCATTGGTGTTTTAGTAAATGCGTGGGATTTTGGTCCGGAAAAACAAATCAAAAATTTAGATTCTCTTACCGTAAGAAAATTGATGCAGCAAGTGGGTTTTGATAAAGTACATCTTCAAAATAATAAAATTGTTAAAGAAAATAATAAAACCTACTTCGATTTTAATGCTATTGCAAAAGGATATGGAATCGATATCATTGGTCGGTTTTTTGAAACTAAAGGAATAACGAATTATATGGTTGAAATTGGCGGTGAAGTTAGAGCAAAGGGTAAAAATCAAAATGATGAATTCTGGAGAATTGGCATTGAACATCCAAATTTTGATGGAACACAATCTATTCAGAAAGTAATTTCTTTAAGAAACGAATCAATTGCTACTTCTGGAACATACAGAAAATTTAAAATAGATAAAAACGGAAATAAATATGCACACATTCTCAATACAAAAACAGGTTATCCTGCAAAAAGTAATTTGTTGAGTGCGTCTGTAATTGCTCCTTTAGATTGTGCCGATGTAGATGGTTATGCCACTACACTCATTGCTTTTGGCTTAAAAAAAAGTAAAGAATTTCTTAAAAATCATCAAGAATTAAAAGCTTTTTTAATTTATGTAGATGGTGACGGAAAAATGCAAACTTATCAATCGGAAAATTTAGAATAGTGCGTTTTTTGTTAAGAAAACTTATGAGTATTTCTGATTAATCATACTTCTGATACGATTTCTCTTCCACCAAATTAGAACCTGTTAATTCATTAATTTGTCTTTTAATATCCGAGCGTTTATCATTGGTAAAATATACAGCACGAGCTGTTTTTACAAATTCATCACCAAAATCTTTTGCACGTTCTAAATCACGTATAGTATCTTCAATATTCCATAATTCTTGGTTAATATTTAAAAGTGCAACATATAATTCATGATCTTTTTTTATAATTTTTGCAACTGCTTCGTCTAAAACAGCATATTCATTTCTTAAGTTTTTAAGCTTTGCTTCGTCTTTAATATGCTTTAATTTAATTTCGATAATGCTTAATTTATCTACAATTTCTCCGTTGGATACTTCTATTTTCATTTTATTTTGACTTTGGTTTAATGCAAAAATACATAAATTGAGCTTAGCATCCTTGTGTCTTGGTGAAAATCACAGAGTAACTCATGCTTTTTTACTCACCACTTGGCGTCTTTGCGCCTTTGCGAGAAAAATAGGGTGAATAGATACATTTTTACATAATTATTTTAAGCAAATCTACACGTTAATTCATAAATAATACCGATTTTTACTTTTTAAAGATACATAATTCAATGCAAAAAATTCATTTACAAGAATTGGGTTTAAAACCTTATAAAGAAGCTTGGGAATATCAAAATAAACTTTTTCAAGAAGTGATTGATATTAAATTACATAACAGAAATAACAACCTCAATAAACCTACTCCAAATTATTTTTTATTTACAGAGCATCCTCATGTTTATACTTTAGGGAAAAGTGGAAATGAAAACAACCTTCTACTATCTAAAAAGCAATTAGAAGATAAAGGAATTACTTTTTTTAAGTCTAATAGAGGTGGAGATATTACCTATCACGGTCCTGGTCAAATTGTGGGTTATCCTATTTTGGATTTAGATAATTTTGAAACCGATATTCATAAATTTATGCGCAATTTAGAAGAAGTTATTATCTTAACCATAGCACAATATGGATTAAAAGGAGAACGTAGCGAAGGCGAAACAGGTGTTTGGTTGGATGTAGGAACTCCTTTTGCTAGAAAAATTTGCGCTTTGGGAGTGCGGACTTCCAGATGGGTTACTATGCACGGTTTTGCTTTGAATGTAAGTGCAGATTTAGGATATTTTGACCATATTATACCTTGTGGAATTCGTGGTAAAGCAGTTACTTCTTTAGAAGCAGAATTAAATAAAAAAATTAATATTGAAGAAGTTAAAGCCAAAATAAAACATCATTTTGAAAAAGTATTTAACGCTAAATTTATTGAAGTATGATTATTAAAGAACTTAATGGTAAAAAACCGCAATTTGGAACGGATTGCTTTATTGCAGAAAACGCAGTAATTATTGGTGATGTACAGTTAGGAAACCAATGTAGTATATGGTACAATGCCGTTATTAGAGGTGATGTACATTACATTAAAATAGGAAACAAAGTGAATATTCAAGATGGAGCAGTTATTCACGCTACATATAAAAAATGTCCAACTACTATTGGTAATAATGTATCTATTGCACACAATGCCATTGTACACGGTTGCACTATAAAAGACAATGTACTTATTGGTATGGGAGCAATTGTAATGGATGACTGTATTGTAAACTCTAACGCCATTATTGCTGCAGGAGCAGTTCTCACCAAAGGAACTATTGTAGAAAGTGGTAGCATCTATGCAGGAACACCAGCAAAAAAAATTAAAGATATAAGTGCTGAGTTATTATCTGGCGAAGTAGAACGTATTGCAGATGCTTATATTAAATATGCTTCTTGGTATAAGTAAAAAGAAGAGTGCTTAAATTTTGTTTATTTCAACTCTTTAGGGTTTGTAATCACAAATTCTGTTCTTCTGTTTATTTCGTATTCTAATTCTGTACACTTAACACCATCTACACATTTATTAATTGGCTTATTTTCTCCAAATCCTTTTGATACCAGTCTAGCTGAATTAATTCCTTTTGAAATTATATATTTTACAACCTCTGAAGCTCTTTTTTTAGATAAATCAAGATTGTATTTTTTAGAACCTCTAGAGTCTGTATGTGAACCAACTTCAATACTTATTTTTGGGTAATTTATCATTAGGGTTACCACTTTATCTAATTCTAATAAAGATTCTTCGGTGAGCTTGTATTTATCAAGGTTAAAATAAATTGGATTTAAATTAACCATTACTTTTTTACGAACAATTTTAATTTGCTTCTCCTTTAATAATTTAATAGGAATTATTTTAGACAATTTTACACCATCATCATCTGGAAATATAATAGGTTTTTTATCATTTAAATTTTTAAGAGCAACCATGCTTTCTTGATTTTCTGAGCAATCATTATTATAAATAATAACTATTTCTGCTAGATTTATTCTAAAAAAATCACGTGCCTTTAATCTGTCGACAATTAGATCACAATCCCCAAAAAATTTCATGGCTTCTTTTTTGAAATTTTTAAAAGTTATATAATTAATTCCATCTTTACTTACCTTGTAAGAGACGGAAACATCATTGTTAATTTT
>CAZYKN010000161.1:0-5217 GCA_964648135.1 uncultured Flavobacteriaceae bacterium | reverse complement strand
GAATACTAGCACTTTTTAAAACGTTTAATTATAAAAATGTGTATCTTGCCCATTATAAAAATCAATTTATGAAAAATAAAGCTGTTTTCCCTGGTTCATTTGACCCTTTAACTTTAGGTCATGTTGATATCATTAATAGAGCCTTACCTTTATTCAATGAAATTATTATAGCTATTGGAACAAATTCCGCTAAAAAATATATGTTTTCTTTAGAAGAACGCATAAATTTTATAAAAAAAACCTTTAAAAATGAGCAAAAAATCACGGTAACTTCTTATAAAGGCTTAACCATTGATTTTTGCAAAAAAAATAATATAGATTTTATTTTACGTGGTTTAAGAAATCCAGCGGATTTTGAATTTGAAAAAGCGATTGCTCATACCAACAGAAAACTGTCTAAAATAGAAACTATTTTCTTATTAACAAGTGCAGACACTTCGTATATTAGTTCTAGTATTGTGCGTGATATTATGCGTCATGGAGGTGATATTTCTTCTTTAGTTCCCAAAGCAGTAACTTCATAAATCAACTGTTTTTAGTGTATTGCTTAGTAGTTTTTTGAATTGGTATAAAGCACTTTTGCCAATCAGATTAACATTAAACTTAGCGTCTTTACGCCTTTGCGAGAGTTTTTATTTTCACTTTGTAATCTTTGAGAGAGGCATTGGCTGAATAGTTACTTTTTTATCACAAAAAATTCTTTATTTAGGCAATATTAGGCACGAAATTTGTAATTTTATCGTTTAAACTAAATAAGTACAAAAGTCATTAAAAAAATAGGTAAAATATTAAAATGGATTGTAATAGTTTTATTGCTATTGTTGCTTATTTTGTATTTTGTTTTAAAAATTCCTTCAGTTCAAAGTAATTTGGCTCAAAGAGCTACACAATATGTTAATAAAAGGTATCATACAGAGATTCATGTTGAAAAAATAGACTTAACTGCTTTTCCTGATGTAAACCTTAACGGAATTGTAATTAAAGACCATCACAACTATCCTTTTATTAAAGCAAGACAACTTAAAACATCTTTATTAAATTGGAAAAAAATAATTGATAATGAACTATTATTAGACGATGCAAGTATTGATGGATTAGATTTTGTACTCAAAACTTATAAAGGAGAAGACGAACAAAATGTAATCATTTTTTCTGATAAATTTGACAGTCATAAGCCAAAAGGCAAAGACCATAAAGACTTTATTTTAACAACAGATTTAATTAAACTAAGCAATGCTAGTTTCTATTTTTTTGATGAAAATAAGCAAAAAGAACCCATTGTTTATTACAATAATATAAAAGGAAACATCCGCAATTTTAAAGTTGATGGTTCAAATGTGTTTGCAACTATTGAAAAAACGAGCTTTATAGATAATTATAAGATTAAAGTTACAGAGCTTAACTCAGGCTTTACTTATACCAAGTCGCAAATGACTTTTAAAGACTTGAATCTTGCAACCAAACAATCGTTTTTACAAACCAAAAATATGGTTTTTAATTACAGCAAAGAAGATTTAAAAGATTTTAATAATAAAGTACAAATTGAAGCAGCTATTACCAAAGCAAACATCTCTCTAAAAGATTTACATTTATTTTACAATGAGTTAGGAAAAAAAGATGTCATTCATTTTACTTCAAAATTTAAAGGAACATTAAACAGTTTTGACCTTAATAACTTAAAACTTACTTCAAATCAGAATGCCATTATTAATGGTAAACTTCATTTTATTAATGCTGTAAATCGTGAAAACGGATTTAAACTAGATGCCAATTTAACTAATTTAACATCAGATTATCAAAATTTAAAAAATTTATTGCCAAACTTATTAGGCAAAACATTGCCATCATCTTTTGCTATGTTTGGACGTTTTACTTTAAAAGGTATTTCGCATATTACTACAGAAAGTGTGAATGCTCAATTACAAATAGATTCTAAATTAGGGAGATCAATATCCGATTTATTAATCACAAATATTTCTGATATTGACCATGCAAAATACAAGGGTAAAATAGAATTAATTGATTATGATTTAGGTAAAATCATCAATGATTCTTTGGTTGGACATTTGTCGCTTGTTGCCGATGTTGATGGTAGAGGTTTTACAAGAAAATTGCTAAATACTAAATTTGTTGGTCATGTGAGTAAACATCAATATAAAGGATATACCTATTCTAATATTGACATTAATGGAACATTCAAAGACCAAAATTTTAATGGTGATATGCGTGTGAATGATAAAAATATTAAAATGACTTTTAGTGGTTTGGCAGATTTATCACAAGAAATGAATTCCTTTAAGTTTAAAACCAATGTTGATTATGCTAATTTTAACAAACTGAATTTATTTAAACGAGATAGTATTTCCATCCTAAAAGGAAAAATAAATATTGACTTAAAAGGAAATTCTATTGACAATATAGTAGGTTCAATTAAATTTAAAGACGCTTCATATACCAATCAAAATGATGTTTATCAATTTAAAAATTTTGATGTAAGTTCTTCTTTTAATAATGAGGTTAGAACACTTACCGTAAATTCTGAAGATATTGTAAAAGGTAAAATTGAAGGTATTTTTAAATTTGCTGAATTGCCTACACTTGCTTTAAATGCTTTAGGAAGTATTTATACGCATTATCAACCTAGTTTGGTGAGCCAAGGACAATATTTAAAATTTAATTTTAAGGTTTACGATAAAGTTATAGGTGTATTTTATCCAGAAGTAAATGTTGGGAAAAACACTTCTTTTAAAGGGAAAATCAATTCCGATAAGGAAAAATTTGAGCTCACTTTTAAATCGCCTTTTGTTCATGCTTTCGGCAATAAAATTGATAAAATTAGATTGCAAATAGACAATAAAAATCCGCTTTATAATACCATTTTAAGCGTTAAAGATATAAAAACTAAAACCTATAATGTAAAAGATGTAAACTTGGTAAACGTTACCTTAAACGACACCTTATTTATACGAACTGATTTTGTTGGAGGAAATAAATATAAAGAAAAATACGATTTAAGTTTGTATCATACCATTAACGAGCAAAACCAATCTGTAATTGGATTTAAAAAATCGTCATTTGATTTTAAAAACCAAAAATGGCAAATTAATAAAGATAATAATAAGGAGAGTAAAGTTGTTTTTAATTCAGATTTTAATGATTTTAATTTTAAAAAGATGAATGTAGTTTCTGGAAATCAAGAATTTTCTTTATTTGGGACTATTCAAGACAAAAAGAATAAAAATTTACACTTAAACTTTAAAAATGTAGCTTTAGATAAAATCACGCCAAAAATTGATTCTATTGCTTTGGCAGGAATAGTAAACGGTAAGATTGATTATAAAGAAATTCAAGGAAAAATTATTCCTCAGTTAAATGTAAGTCTTAATAATTTTGAAGTAAATAAGATAAAACAAGGTAATTTATTACTAAAAGCAACTGGTGATGAGAGTTTAAAAAAATATCATTTTACAAGTTCATTAATCCAAAATGAACACGAAAAATTAAAAGTAGATGGTATTGTGGACTTAAATCCTAAAGAACCAACCATTGATGCGTTATTAAATTTATCAAAAATTGACCTTCGTTCTTTAAGTCCGCTTGGAGGTGAAAATATTACCAAAATAAGAGGTTTAGTAAGTGGAAAAACAAAGCTAACAGGTTTGCTTAGAAATCCGTTTATGCAAGGTGTGTTTTATGTAAAAGATGCAGGTTTGGCGTTCCCATATTTGAATACAGAATACGAAATTAAAGGAAATCAAAAAGTAAATTTATACGGACAAACTTTTGATATTAACCAAACGACCATTGTAGATGTAGATAAACAAACCGAAGGGTTACTTACAGGAACTTTTACGCATAAAAATTTCTTAAAATGGAGTTTGGACTTAAAAGTTAAAACGGATAACCTTTTGGTGTTAAATACTCAAGAAGATGAAAATACACCATACTATGGTGTTGGTTTAATGAATGGTGAAGGAACAATAAAAGGACCAACAGACGGCTTGGTGATTGATGTGGTTGCAACTACAAATCCTGGTACAGAATTTATTGTGCCATTAAGCGATGTAAACACTATTGAAGAGGATAAATTAGTGCATTTTATAAGGTTAAACAATAAAAAAGAAACAGTAGATAATGGAAGACCAGACAATATTGTTTTTGATAAAGGATTGACCTTAAAATTTGACCTTACAGTAACTCCAGACGCTATTGCTCAAATTGTAATTGATAGAGCAACAGGTTCTATGCTTAGAGGTAGAGGAAATGCTTATTTAGATGTAAATATTAATACAAATGGGAAGTTTGATATGAGTGGAACTTATGTTGTAGAAGATGGTGTTTATGTACTAAAAAATGTAGTAAACAAAGTGTTTCAAGTAAAAAATGGAGGTGTAATCTCATGGAATGGCAATCCGTTTGATGCAAATTTAAGTATTACCGCAATTCATAAAGTAAAAGCAAATCCTTCCATTTTATTAGAAAATTTGAATACTACACGTGATATTGATGTAGATTTAGTTACTAAAATTACAGGAAATTTATACGAGCCTAAAATGGCTTTTGATATTAAATTACCTAAAGCAAGTACTCTAATTCAATCGGAGTTAGCTTATAAAATTAATGATGAAGATAAGAAAATGGCACAATTTTTCTCTTTAATTGCCTTTGGAACGTTTACCAATCCAGATAATATGGATTACGCTAATAGCGGAAGTGCACTAGTTTACAGCACCATTTCAGAAAAAATTAGTAGTGTGCTTTCTAATCTTATTAACAATGAAGGCGATTTAATTAAAGTTGGCGTAAATTTAGATATTGGAGAAACAAATACCAATACCTTAGAAAATTTGCGTACTGATGACCAAGTTGATATTACTTTTAAAACCAATTTATACAAAAAAATTGAAGTGAATGGAGTAGTAGGAGTGCCTATTGGTTCTAGAACTCAATCTAGTATTGTAGGAGAAATAGAAGTAGCCTTACCGTTAAATAAAGAAGAGAATTTTAGGGCAAAAATGTACAGTAGAAGAAATGAAGTACAATTTGATGTGTTAGATACTGAAGGCTACACACAAGGTTTAGGGTTGTCCTATCAATTTAATTGGGATTCAGCATCAGAATTTTTAGAAAAATTAGGATTAAAGCGTACCGAAGAACGTAAAAAAGAATTAAAACTTAAAAAGGAAGCTTTAAAAAAACAAAAGGATAGTATTAAAC
>CAZYKN010000160.1:0-5276 GCA_964648135.1 uncultured Flavobacteriaceae bacterium | reverse complement strand
GATATTTGTGGTAAAGTAATAGTTGCTACTAAAGAAGAGGAATTGCCTTTATTAGAAATTATTTATCAAAAAGGTTTAGAAAATGGCACACCAAATATACGTTATTTGAATGCTGAACAGACCAAAGAAAAAGAACCTTATATTGAGGCTATCAAATCTATTTTTGTTCCAACTGCTGGAATTATAAACTATGTACAAGTTGGAGAAAAATTTGCTGAAATTATTCATCAAACCAATAAAGAAAGTCAGCTGATTACTTCTTGTAAAGTAGCAAAAATTATTGAAGACAAACCCAATAAAAAAATAATTGCTACTTCTAAAGGAAATTTTACTACAGAAAAATTAATTTTTTGTACAGGATTGCAATCCGATAGAAATGCCAAAAAAAATAAAGTTAAAATTGACATGCAAATTGTTGGTTTTAGAGGTGATTATTACAAACTCACCAAAGAAGCAGCACACAAAATAAAAAACTTAGTGTATCCTGTACCTGACCCTAATTTTCCGTTTTTAGGTGTTCATTTTACCAAAATGATTCAAGGAGGCATTGAATGTGGACCAAATGCTGTTTTTTCGTTTAAACGAGAAGGCTATACTACTACAAGTTTTGATTTAAAAGACACTTTAGAAGCATTGGCTTATAAAGGAACTTGGAAACTCTTTGCCAAACATTGGCGAAAAGGATTAGATGAATATAAAAGAGCATTTTCTAAAAAATTATTTGTAAAAGAGCTTCAAAAAATGATGCCTCAACTCACTATGGAAGATGTAGAAGTCGCTCGTTCTGGCGTAAGAGCCCAAGCCGTTGATACGCAAGGAGGCATGGTAGATGATTTTGAAATTGAAAATATTCATGGTGTCATTCATGTTTTAAACGCTCCCTCTCCAGCAGCTACTGCTTGTTTAGCTATTGCAGATGAAATAGTTGCAAGAGCACTTGAAATGAATACATCAGCTAAAACTAAAACAGAAGAAGGTGCTTGCTGTTATCATGAGAAGTAAAAATCCATCTTCCGTCTTTCCAAAGGGAAGAAACTTTTCTAAATTAACCCTGCCAGCGTTAATATCCGTGTTATTGCTAACGCTGGCAGGGTTACTTAGATTTTTTAACACGCTTCAAATTCAATAAACTAATTGGATTTATAGTAAAATTTTGAATGTTTTTTTGAGAAAACATCGTAACCTCATCATAATACAAAGGCACAATTGGTGCTTTTGAAATCAAAATACTATCCATTTTTTGATACAATTTATAACGAAATTTATTATCTATGGTCGAGATAGATTGCTCATATAATTCATCAAATTTTTTATCTTCAAAGTGTGTATAATTAGAACCGTTTGGCGTTTTAAATTTACTGTAATATAAGGCTAAATAATTTTCAGCATCAGGATAATCAGCTATCCAACTTGCTCTAAATACTGGAAAATCTCCTTTGGATTTTCCTTGTCGTAACACAGATGGTGGAACAACTTCAACTTTAATTTTTAATCCCAAATTATTCAATTCTTGCTGAATAAATTCACATAAATCTAAATATTGTGCATTGGTAGTTATGGTAATTTGAGGATTTTTATTTCCTGTTTCTTGTATGTATTGTTTAATAAGTGCTTTTGCCTTTTTTGGCTGATAATCATAGCCTTTTAGCGCATCAAAACTTGGCAATCCTCTTGGAATAAATCCGTTTACTGCAGGAGTACCAATACTATTACGCAAGTATTTTATCATTTTAACTCTATCAAATCCGTAATTAATTGCTTTACGAATTAAACTATTTGATGTTGGATATTCTTTATTTACTTCCATAAAAAAACCTAAATATTCCGTGTTCAAATAAGGTGATTTTTGCATGTTTATAGAAGACTTATATTTTGATTGAAGCGTTCCTAATTCAGTAAGTAATTCATCTTTATACGAAGCGTCAATACTTGAAAGTATGTCTAAATTGCCTTGAACAAATTGCAAAAATTCACTTTGCTTATCAGGTAAAAAAGTGATAGCTATTGCTTCTAAATATGGTAATTGTTTTCCGTTTTCTTTTTCAAAATACAAAGGATTTTTTCTAAAAACCAACTTGGTATTTTCTACCCAAAGTTTTTTATAAAACGGACCTGTTCCAATAGGGTTTGATCTAAAATCACTTCCGTAATATTCCACAATTTCCTTAGGCACAACTGAACAATATTTCATGGTCAATAATCCTAAAAATGGTGGAAAAACTTCTTTTAAATTAATCTGAAAAATAGTATCATTTATCGCTTTAAAATTTGCTACATTATTCAAAACCCATTTTCCAGGTGATGCCACTTTTTGGTCTAATAATCTATTAAATGAATATTCAAAATCTTTGGCAACCACTACTCTACTACTATCTTTACCAAATAAAATATGTTTGTGAAAATACACATCATTCCGCAAAGTAAAATTGATTGTTTTTCCATTATTTAAAAACTCCCAAGACTTTGCAATATCTGGTTTAACTTGTAGTTTATCATCTAATTGCACCAAGCCATTAAACAACTGATTCGTAGCCCAAATCTCCGCTTGTTTACGAGAAAACGCAGGATCTAAAGTAGTAATATTTGAATGCTCATTGTATCTAAAAACTTGGTTATCAGAAAAAATAGATTCTTTTTTTTGACAAGAGGACAACAACAAAACTAAACTAAAAAGAAAAATCCATCCTAGCCTTCCCAAAGGAAAGTAACTAACTCTTAGATGGTTTTCTTTTATCATTTTTGCTATATTATTTGAATTTCTGAAATGTTGTGCTTAAACTATTTTAGTGAGAGGAATAACGAAAATTTCGCTACTCTATTTTCTTTTTTCTATACTCTATTCTCTATTTTCTCCCAAAAGCATATTCACGCTTTACTTCACAAATACGCACCGAAAAACTATCATACCATTTATCTTTTCCGCCTTTTTTGGCTTCTAAATGGCGTTCGTTCATACTCCAAGCTCTTATGTCTTCCATAGTTTTCCAATACGAAACAGTAATTTCATTTTTATCGTTTTGAAAGCTATCCATTGAAATAAATCCTTTTTGATTTTTTACAAAATCAGCTAACTCTTTAGCTACTTCTTCATATCCTTCTTTAAAATCGGATTTTGTAGCAGTGAATATTACTGCGTAATAGGTGTCTTTTTTTATATGTTGTGTCATTTTTATATTTTTTACAAATATATCTTATAAAATTAACTATCATTACTTATCTTTAAAAAACATTGTTATTCATAAAATATATTTCATTATCTTTATGCTCATATCAAGTAAATATCAAAAATAAATCCTATGAAAAAAATAGTCATTCTTACAGGAGCAGGAATTTCTGCCGAAAGTGGTATTCAAACATTTAGAGACGCTAATGGTCTTTGGGAAGGTCATGATGTAATGGAAGTTGCTTCTCCAGAAGGATTTAAAAAAGATCCTGAATTAGTATTAGATTTTTATAACCAAAGAAGACAACAATTACTCAAAGTTAGGCCAAATACTGCTCATAAAGATTTAGCTTTATTAGAAAAAAATTATGATATTACTATTATTACACAAAATGTGGATGATTTACACGAGAGAGCTGGAAGTAAAAATGTTCTTCATTTACATGGCGAATTATTAAAAGCAAGAAGCACTTGTGATGAACAACTAATTTATCCGTGGAAGAACGACTTAAAAATTGGAGATTTATGTGATAAAAACTGTCAATTAAGACCTCATATTGTGTGGTTTGGAGAAGCTGTACCTATGTTTGAAAAAGCAATTGATTTTGTTGCTGATTGCGATATTCTAGTTATAATTGGAACATCAATGCAAGTTTATCCTGCTGCAAGTTTAGCAAACTATATAATGCACAACACTCCAATATATTTTATAGATCCAAATCCAAAAATAAATAAAAATACTTTTAATAATCTCACCATCATCCCTAAAAAAGCCACTGAAGGTGTTGTGGAATTATTGGAATTTTTAAGAAAATCTGATTAGATTCATTTAGATAAAACAATTTTGTATATTTGTTTCATATTACACATCTATAAATATATCCTTTTTAATTTTATATGAATAGGCTAAACTTAATTGTCTCTTTTTTAATTATTCTTAATTTTAATAGTTGCTCTAAACCAGGAGATGATATTAATAATTTATCAGATTCAGAATTCATTGAATTGATTTCTAATAATAAAAAACCTGTAAAAGGAATCTCTAAAATTGATAGTTTAGTTGAAAACAATACGCTATCTCAGCATAAACTAGCGCTTATCTATTATGAAAAAGGATTATACTTAATGGTCTCAAGAAAGTATGTTGAATCTATTGCTTATGCAAATAAGGCATTATCCCTTTTTAAAAAAGAAAAAAACAAAACAAACATAGGTAGAACTTATAATTTACTAGCTAATGATTATATTAACCTTAATAAGGATAAAGAAGCTGAAAAATATATAAATATTGCACTAGATATCTTTAAGAAAGACAATGATAAAAAAAATGAAGTTGTTGCTTTTGACGTACTTGCACGGCTTTATTATAGGAATTCTAATTTTACAAAAGCACTCGATATTTTAAAAAAAACATTAAAAATATATACTGCTCTTGATATGAAAGAGAGAAAGTTTGCTACAATTAACAATATTGGTTCTATTTACAAAAAAATAAAAGATTATAAAAATGCCGAAAGTTATTTTAAAAAAGCTATAATTTTAAATAATACAAATCATTTTTTTAACTCTAACCCTTTACAAGAATTAGGTATTCTGTATTTGGAAAATAATCAACCAGAAAGATGTATTGATTTACATATGCAATCCCTTAAAATTCAAAACAAGACTCAAAATTTAGCTATTCAAAAAGAAATTTATGACGTTTTGATTGATTCTATAAAAGGTAAAAATTTAAAACCTAGTATTGTTATAGGAAACTATTTTAATAATTTACCAAATTTTATTAGAAAACGAGATTCAGTAGAAAAACTAATAGAAAATAATAAAGTTGAAGACCGAATAAAATCAATTGAAGCACAATATAAACTCCAGACCAAAAAAAGTGAATTAAATCAAGAAATTAAATTAGGTAATAAAAACAAATGGATTTTTGCAATTATTATAGGCTTATTATTGTTTTTAGGACTGTTCCTATTTCAGAGAAACAAAAACACGAAGCTTAAATTAAATCATGATAATTTAATATTAGAACAAAAGGTGTTGCGCTCACAAATGAATCCACATTTTATATTTAATGCCTTGACTTCCATTCAAAAGAATTTATTGGAAGATG
>CAZYKN010000159.1:0-5288 GCA_964648135.1 uncultured Flavobacteriaceae bacterium | reverse complement strand
TAGAGTATCTGAAATCTTGAATAAAAAGAAAAAATTGACTGTTGAAATGATAAGAGAACTGGAAAAAATCCTTCATATCTCTGCTTCTGTTCTTGTGAAGAATTATCAATTAGCAAGTTAGAAAAACAAAGGGTAACAAAGTATAAAAATAATAGCCAAAATAGTAGTAAATATCAATATTGTAGTCTGCAACAACATTAGTAATAAATTGAAAAATGCTGCTTCCGAAATCCGCAATTGCGTTTACACAAACCGTTAAGCACCAAAAATACTCATTGTATCTACGAATATGACTGTATTTTTTGCCTTGAACTCGAAAAAATAATTCTAATTTATTAGACTAAATAGTATGTCATTTTGGTATAAATTGTATCTTTGGACTTATTCAATCACTAATCAATGGCAGACCAACCCAAACATACTTTAAATCCTGATAAATGGATTGACTTACACTCAGATTACATGTTTAATTACACCATATCTAGAGTAAGTAATCATGATCTTGCAAAAGATTTAGTGCAAGAAACTTTTTTATCTAGCTTAAAAGCAATGGCAAATTATAAAGGTTTAGCTTCAGAACGTACTTGGCTAATTTCCATTTTAAAACGAAAAATAATTGACCATTATAGAAAATCTAATTCTATTAAAGGTCAAGCCGAAGTTAGAATGAGCTTTTATGAAGATGGTAAAAATAAAGGAAAATGGATAGAAGAAAGAGCACCATCTACTTGGGATGATGCAGAGGCACAAATTGAGAATGAAGAGTTAAAATCGGCTTTAGATTTATGTATTGATAACTTACCCGAAAAATACAAGTCCGTTTTTATTTTAAAAACCATCGATAATTACGAAACCGAAGAGATTTGTAATGAGTTGGATATTTCTTCGTCCAATTTATGGGTAATCATTCATAGAGCAAGAATACAACTTAGAGAATGTTTAGAAGGAAACTGGTTTAATAAATAATTTAATTTGTAAAGAACACCAAAAACTAAAGACCAAAGACTAAAAGATGAGCAATAAAATATTAATAAAATGCGATGAAGCAACTACTATATGCGATAAAACACAATATGGTGAGGCTTCTTTATTTGATAGATTTAGATTGGCACTTCATAATTTTTTATGTAAAAGGTGTCATTTATATTCAGAACAAAACAAGATAATGACTAAAATTTTTAAAGCACATACACACACTCACAATGAAAACCATTTGTGCGATGAAGATAAAAATGAACTTAAAAAAGCTTTAGAAAAAGAACTTAAAAAATAATGCACTTTTTACCAGAAAAAATTGAGCAATACGCTATTAATCATTCTCAAGACGAACCAAAATTACTTAAAGAATTAAGTAAGGAAACTTGGCAAAACATATTAATACCTAGAATGTTAAGCGGACATTTTCAAGGTAGAGTTTTAAGTATGTTATCTAAGCTCATTCATCCTAAAGTGATTTTAGAAATAGGTACATATACTGGTTATTCTGCCTTATGTTTAGCAGAAGGGCTACAAGAAAACGGCATATTACATACTATTGATAAAAACGAAGAATTATTTGATATTCAAAAAAAGTATTTTGAAAAATCTGATTATAAAAATCAAATAAAACAACATTTGGGCAATGCACTAGATATTATACCAACGCTAAAAGAAAACTTTGATTTGGTTTTTATTGATGCCGATAAACCTAATTACTCTAATTATTTCCATGCAATCATTAATAAAATAAATACAGGAGGAATAATAATATCAGATAATGTATTATGGAGTGGAAAGGTTGTTGAAAAAATAGATGAAAAAGACATAAGTACTTTAGAAATAATTAAATACAACACCTTACTTAAAGAAGATAAACGTATAGAAACGGTGCTTTTACCTATTCGTGATGGTTTAACGGTTAGTAGGGTTTTATAAAATGACATGTAGCATAATTGCTATTTTTTATAACATCTCCTCAATCACTTCAGCAATAATCATTATTCCTTTTTCAATTTCGTTTTTTGGCATATTAGAAAAAGCCAAACGCAATCTATCGTCTTTTTTACTTGCAGGATCAAAAGTTCTTCCAGTAACAAAAACCACGTTTTTTTTAATACATTGTTTAAAAACAGCAGTAGAATTTAATTTTTTAGGGAGTTTTAACCAAAAGTAAAATCCGCCTTTTGGCTCATTCCAAGTAATTTCTTTTGGCATATATTTTTCTAAAGCGTGTTGCAGTAATTCTTTTCTTTCAAAATATTCTTTTCTTAAAAAAAGTAAGTACTTCTCTAATTTGCCTTGTGCTAAAAATTCATTAGCTAAAATCTGATTAAAATTTGAAGTACACGCATCTAAAGCCTGTTTAATATTTTCGCCTTTTTCGTAAATTTTTTGTGAAGCCAACATCCATCCTAACCTAAAACCTGGACCCAGAATTTTTGAAAACGAACCTGTATAAATTACCTCAACATCAAAACCTTCTATACTTTTTATGGGTTTTGTTAAGGCTTTATCCTCGTCTTTAAAATATAAATCTGAATAAGCATCATCTTCTAGTAAAATAATTCCTGTTCCGTCTAAAACTTCTAAAATTTGACGCTTTCGTTCTAAAGAATAAATAATTCCTGCAGGATTGTGAAAATTTGGTGTTATATATAGAAACTTAGGTTTTCTGCTAAATTTTTCAATGGTTGATTTAAGTTCGGCTATAATAATTCCGTTTTCATCAATAGGAATTCCAATAACATTGGCTCTATACGTTTCAAAAACAGATAATGCGCCAACAAAACTCGGATTTTCAGTTAGAATAATATCACCTTCATTAATGAGCTCTTGTGTAATGATACTAATGGCTTGTAAAGAACCTGTGGTAATTAATAATTTATTCTTATGAATTGGTAATCCTTTATTCTTTAAATATTTTCTAAGATTATTTACCAAAGGTGGATAACCAGAAGTAGGACCATATTGAAAACCTATTTTCTTTATTTCGTTTGGTAAATTATTATAAATTTCATCAATATCTGCAACAGGAAACAAATCATTATTAGGCATTCCTCCTGCAAAAGAAATCAGGTGTTTACCAACGGCATGTTGCATTAATACTTTAATATCTTCTGAGTGTTCTGAATTTACTTTTCTTGAAAAATTGTACATTTTGGTCTTTAATCTTTGGTCTTCAAAAGTAGCAAAAAACAATAAATAAAACGCTGATAATTGTCAGTCACTAGTTTAATAAGAATTCCGAATTTTACCATTATGATAAACAAAGCCTTAATAAATCCAAAAAGTATAGTTGTAGTTGGTGGAAGTGATAATATTGCAAGTCCTGGTGGTCGTGTTTTAAAAAACTTAATTGAACATCATTTTAAAGGAGATTTATATGTTTTAAATCCAAAAAAAGAACAGGTTCAAAATATAAAATCTTATACAGATATTACTAAGCTTCCAAACGTAGATTTAGCCATTATTGCCATTGCAGCAAAGTACATTAAAGAAACTGTAAAAATTTTAACCAAAACTAAAAACACTAAAGCATTTATTATTTTTTCTGCTGGTTTTAGCGAAAAAGATAAAGCAGGTGCGCAATTAGAGCAAGAAATTGTTGCATTGATAAAAGAAGCAGATGGTGTTTTATTAGGACCTAATAATATTGGATTGCTAAACACACATTATGCAGGCGTTTTTACTACTCCAATACCAAAATTAGACAAAAAAGGAGTGAATTTAATTTCAGGTTCTGGAGCTACCGCAGTTTTTATTATGGAAGCTGCAAAAGCAACTGGTTTAAGCTTTAATAGTGTGTTTACTGTTGGTAATTCTGCTCAGTTAGGTGTTGAAGAAGTTTTAGCACATTTTGATGAAAACAGCAGTATTAAACATTTTAAAGATGAAAATAAAATATACTCTAAAGTAATTTTATTGTATATTGAAAGTATAAATCAGCCTAAAAAATTACTAAAACACGCAAAATCTTTAGCAAAAAAAGGCTATCATTTAGTAGCGATAAAAGCAGGAAGTTCAGATGCAGGAAGTCGTGCAGCAAGTTCACATACTGGTGCAATGGCAAATGCTGATGTTGCTGTAAATGCCTTATTTGAAAAAGCAGGAATCATTCGTTGTTACGGAAGAAACGAACTCATTCAAGTAGCAACTATTCTACAACATAAACAAACCAATGGCAAACGGTTTGCAATTATTACTCATGCAGGAGGTCCTGCTGTAATGCTTACTGATGTGCTTGAAAAAAACGGATTGGAAGTGCCAGAGATTGATAATCCGTTGAGTAAAAAATTATTATCGTATCTTTACGATGGTTCTTCTGTTCAAAATCCAATTGATTTTCTTGCCACAGGAAACGCAGTACAATTAGAAAAAATTATACAATATTGCGACACCAAATTTAATGAAATTGATGCCATAATCATTATTTTTGGTTCTCCTGGTTTAACCGATGTTTACGATGTTTATGATGTAATTGAAAAATATCAGAAATCAAGTAAAAAACCTATTTATACTATTATGCCTTCCGTTGTAAACGCAAAAGATGAAATAGCACGATTTATTGCACACGGAAATTTATGTTTTAACGATGAGGTGCTCTTTGGTGAAGCCTTAGCAAAGGTATATAACAAACCGCAACTGCATTTTAAAAAATGTGCAAATAGATTGATTAATATTTCGGCAATAGAAGAAGAATTAAAAAAATATGATGATGAGTATATTAGCACAAAATCTGCTTTAAAAGTCTTGCACTTTTCACATATAAATTGTGTTGATGAAATGGTACTAAAGCATAAAAATCAAATAGATAATATAAAAGAGTATCCTATTGTAATGAAGGTAATTGGTCCTTTGCATAAAACCGATGTTGGAGGTGTTATATTAAACATTAAAAATAAAAAAATGGCAGTGGATTCTTTTAATGAAATTATGCAAATTAAAGAGGCAAAAGCCGTTTTGGTACAGCCAATGAAAAAAGGATTGGAGTTGTTTATTGGAGTAAAAAAAGATTCAAAATTCGGACATCTAATTATGTGTGGTCTTGGAGGAACTCATGTAGAAATTCACAAAGATATAAGCGTAAAACTTACACCGCTTTCTATTAACTGTGCTTATGACATGATTAAGGAATTAAAAATTTATCCAATCCTTAAAGGAGTAAGAGGTGATCAAGGTATAAATATTGATTTGTTTGCTGAAACTATCTTGCAAGTTTCAAAACTAGTCAATCAATTTCCAGAAATAGAAGAATTAGATATTAATCCATTACTTGCAAATAATAAAGAAATTGTGGCTGTTGATACACG
>CAZYKN010000158.1:0-5347 GCA_964648135.1 uncultured Flavobacteriaceae bacterium | reverse complement strand
AATCAGCTCTTTTTTAGTGGGATTTGGAGCGTTTATGGGTTTGTGCAACGGTTACATTTGTTGGCAACAGTTAATTTATAGTATCCTTAGATTTCATTAATAAATAACTAGAATTAGATTTGTCACTTTGTTCAAAATATTTATCCTTTTTATAAATGCGTATTGAGTACATAGCGTCCTTATAGAGAGGTATTTTAGAGCAAGGACTCTCAATTATAAAATTCTTACGATTGACGTATTCATAAATAACCACGAATTTATCTGTAATATAGTAATAATCTTTATGAATTAAACTCCCTTCAATCCACTCATATTTATTAATAAACTTAAAAGATTTCTTCCTTTCTAGAATTGGTAGTATACAATCAAAATAAAGTATTATTTCTCCACGAGAACTAATATACCTGCTTTTCCCCTTGTATTTATTAAATAGAGTAATTGAATCTGATTTTATGGAATAAAAAGAAACATCCTCTTCAAATAATTCTCTCAAATTCATTTTGCTGATGGATTTAATTTCTATATTTATAGTTTTTTTTTCTTTATAATTAGAAACATTATTTTTTATAGTTTTAATAGTGTTGTTTTTGTTCTTTTGACAACCATTAAGAATAAATATAAAGAATGAAAATGTTATGAAATATTTAATTTTTACCATTGTATATGTATATGGTTAGCATCTTCACATCGGTTATCTACAAATGTGCCACTTTGGTCACAATGTGCATTTACGCCATTAATATCAGTATCATTTGCCGCTTGCTTTAATGCCACCCATTTAGTTTTTGTTGGGTTTGAAATTGTTACATCCATTGCTCTACCTTTTGTATGTCTACTGTTAACAGTATTGCTACCAACTTCCTTATTTCGTCTAGGGTTTCTATACGAACTTGAAACATTTATTACGGTGTTGGGGTATGATGTGTTCCAATTATTCTCTAATTGACTTAGTAAGTTAGCAAATACATTTTCAGTTTGGGAAGCAATGTAACCATAATTACCTGTATTCCATCTTCCATTATCTTCATAAATATCATCTCTTTTTGGTTTCCAATTTGTATTGAAATCAATATATTCTTGTCTTAAGATATCAATTTCATCCTGCTCTAATTCAAAATTCTTTTTTAGACCTAAAAGAGTTGCTGTTACAATGTATTTTATCGGACTATTAGGAGTTCTACTACCAGATGTCGGTCTATTTATAGGTTTCGGTTTAAACGAATGTATAAATTCCAAATCACTTTTTTGAATTTCAACAGTTCCGTCATTTTTGGTTATCCCTCTTACTTTCCATATTATATCTTTATACCCAAAACCTAATTTTGTTAATTCAGGAGTAAATTCATCAGACAAATAAGAAAATTCATCTGTAGGATTGAATTGAATTTTTATAATATCAGTAGAAACAAAAGTTTGAGTCAAATCACCTTCAGGAAATGTAGGAAGTCCTTCTGTATCAAATTTTACCCTTATCAACTCAAAATCAAAATCTACTTTTTTAAAATCTAAAGTTGTTTTAGGATGAAAACCATCTACATAAAATTGAGTATCATAAACTCCCTCACTTTTTGTGAATACTTTTAAGTAATAAACGCCTCTACTAAATTTATTTAAAGTTAATTTATTATTTGTAATTCTATAACTACTACCTATATTTGTTTGAATATGCGTTATTGTAACACTTTCTACAGTATCTAAAATATTAATTTTAATAGTATTTTGTTGCAATTTTACATTAGGTTTACTAAATTTATCTTCAACAGAGGAAAACCATCTATCGTGATTTATATTCCCTTTGCTCCAAATATCATTATTAGGAGGTTTACTTTTAGTATCAAAATTGGTATATTCCTCATTAAACCACTGCGAGTTACTAGCACTCCAAGGATTGCTAAAATCATCAAACTGTCCCATAACTATATATTTTTATTATTACAATTACAACTACTTTGAGGTACATCACAACAATCTCCAAACACTTTTTTGTACAAGATAGCCATTTCTTTTGGATATTCAAAGACGGTTAATCAATATTCAAAGCACTTAACTTTATGTCTATCATTACATTTTGTTCAAAGGTACAAACTTTGAGTTTGGTACAAAAACCGAAATTACGTATTTTTTTGTTGGCAACAGTTAATTCTTTATTTTGAGAGGTTTATATATTGAAATAATATTTTTAGTTTCTTTGGCTATTTCATTCAAATCTTTCCATTTTATTCTATACCCTTCAATTATAATTATATTTTCATTCGTTAAAATCATTATTTTTTTTGGTTTACTAAATTGAACATATGGATTTGTGTTTTTCAAATAATTAAACCAATTATTCTTTTTAAAACCTGTTTTAAAACTAAATATATATACTGATGCAATCTTACGGTCTTTTTTATCTAATATTACACCTTCTTTTAATTCTAAATAATCATCAAATTTGATAGAATCTTTAAAATATTTTCTTAGATATTGTATGTTATTAAAATTATTAGGTTGTTTTAAAGTATTATTATTAAAATAATATCCTTTATTACTTAGGTTTTTTGTAAAAAGATTAGAGACTATTTTCTTTTTTAAAATGATTTTATTTGTTTTATTACCCTCGCAAGAAAAGATTATTAATATTACCATTAGTATTTTAATAAGTTTCATAATAAAAATTAATTAATGAAAATAGATTTACTTTGCATATATCTCCAACTGGCAACGCGTTCAAGAGACAAACGTTTTATTTGTCTCATATTTATTGGTGGTTTTTTAGTATAATCAAAATCATCGTTACTTTCTAGATAATCACCTGCTCTGCCTTCACCTTGAAAGTAGACATACATCCAATATGCAATTTCATCTTCGTTGGGATTATTATAATTTAACTTTATTCCTTTGTTAATTAATAATTCTTTTCTGTGAGCAAGTACTGAGCCTATCGCATAAATTCCTGATTTCAAATTTTTAAAAACTGAGGACATCACTTGTTGTCCGTGTTCGTTAGTTCGTTCTTGTTCAGTAAACTCATCACCTATATTATAATCCTTTGGAAGAAATTTTTTCACACGATTAAAATCAGAACTAAAATGATCTACTCCTAAATAATCAAAACCATTAATTTTATTGTTAATAATTACATTATGTGGTTTTTTTGAATCATAATTATCATCTATCCATAATCCTAATCCTTCACCAATAGCAATTGTACACAAATATGATGGAATAATACTTAATTCGCTTGCAACATCCTCTATTATTTTTACAACATTTTTTTCTCTTTTATCATTCACATATCCATACCATTTATATACCTTACTGACTTTATATTTTTTTTTAATTTTTTTTATTAAATCAGAGTCGTTTGTTAAACTCTTAATATTCTTATTAAAACTAGGATTAATCCACTTCGTATACTCTTCATTATACCACTGAGAGTTGCTAGCACTCCAAGGGTTACTAAAATCATCAAACTGTCCCATAACTATATATTTTGATTATTACAACCACTTTGTGGCACATCACAACAATCTCCGAATACTTTTTTGTATAATTTCGCTTTTTCTTCTGGTTTTTCTATTTTATCAATCAATTTTAAGGCTTGTTCTAGTTTATCATTTTGCATTTCGGCATTTTGAGTTGCTGCATCTTGTAATTTTTGGTTGTAACAATCTAAAGCTTCTCCTTGCCCTAAAAGTGCATCTACCACTACGGAAGGCGTTCTTAAAATACGATGTGTAACATCTAAAATAATACCGTTTACTTCATTGTCTAAATATTTTTGTTTGATGTCTTTGCGTACTCTAACATAATCTACTGTTTCTATATCTTTAGTTGGATGGATACAATTATTTAGTTTTTCAGTAATTTTTTCTATTAAACTATGTGTTTTTCCTTTATAATCTTTAATACTACAAAGTTGTGTGTAAATCATATTTTGAGCAAAGGTAACACCTTCTTCAGTTAAAACACTTTTCAAAAAGTCATCTAAACTAGATAGACGAGTCGATTTTTTATTTTTTGAACCTCCATAATAGATAAAAGAAACATCGGTAAGATAAGTGATGCTGTAAAACTCTTGTAATAACTGTCTAAAAACAAAATTTAAAACACGACTTTTATTAATATTTTCTAATTCTCGTGTAATAATTTCTTCGTATTCAGAAATAGTTGTTGTAGAAGTTTCGGAATTTACTTCTATTTGACGTAATGAATCGGATTTAGCCACGTGATGCGAAGTTGAACCAACCAACATACCAACTTGTGTTTGTACGGCACTATTAATTGAATTTGTGGTTGTTTTGGTTCCGCCACCTCCTCCGCCACCTCCAATTTTGAAGATGCCAAGGTCTAATCCAAAACTTCCGCCTGCTTTCCAATTACTAGTTTTAGTTTTGGTTTCTGATTCTGAATAACTAGTGGAATGATTTACTTCATTTTGAATAGTGTTTTGTAAATCTTCTGCACTAGATTCACTATAACTATCTAATACATTTTGAGCAAGTATTTTGGTGCTTTCTTGATATTGATAGGTTTTTATAGAGATATTTGTTCGTTCACCTGGAAGTAAGGAAAATGTTTTTAGGGTTTTCCCTGCACCGTAATCACCAAGATAAGAAGACATTTTCAGTTCTAAAGCAATCAGTAATTCGGGTTTTTCAGTTTTTGGATCTTCAATTTTTACATATCTACATTGAATTAATCTTCCAAGTGCATTGGTATATAAAACAGGGCGCATTCCTTGTTTTATCATTTGTGCAGTGTATTTTATTGGAATTAATGCTTTAATATATTTAATTAGTAAAATAGGTGTTTCTGAGGGAAGAGGATTTGTTGTGTTTACATTTATTTGTGGTTGAGAATCTTGTGCTAATTCTTGTTCTGTTAATAAGACTTTATTTTTTTCTTGAAATACTTTTCCTGCATTAGATAAATCTGTTGTTGTAGTTGGTATTGGTTCTAAAAAATATACGTTTGGTCTATCTATTAAGTTTATATTTTCAAAAATACCAACAGTACCTTTAGTATTAATATCTTGAAGAATTAAAGTTACTAATTCGTCAAGAGATTTTTTTTGTAAATTACCCCAAAACGAAAAGGTTTGAGGTTTTAAAAACATTTTTTCTGGAATGTCTAAACTTAAAAAAGCAGTTGCATTATAACTGGTACTTTGTGGTAAGTTGTAGTCAATTATGCTCGCTTTTCCTTTCTCATCTAATTTGATAAATGGTTCTTTTGGTGTGCACGATGTTTTCATAGTATTTGTTTTAATCTGTTAATATTCAACGTTTTTTGTTGGTTTTTATTGTTGCCAAATATACAAAAAAATACTAATCATTAAGCCTTTCTGCGTACTTTTCGACCG
>CAZYKN010000157.1:3938-5368 GCA_964648135.1 uncultured Flavobacteriaceae bacterium | reverse complement strand
GCAATCTCTTCTGGTGTCTGACTTTTTATTGAAAAACCTATTGGTGCAAAAACAGAATCTAACAGCTCATTAGTTATTCCTTCATTTAACAAAGCATCAAACATGGTTTCTATTTTTTTTCGAGAGCCCAAAACACCTAAATATTGATGTTTTTTATGAATAATGGATTCTAAAATCTGTTTGTCATCTATAAATTTAGAAGTCATAATAGCAACAAAATGATTTGGTTTGATATAAGTACTAATTTCTTGATAATTTACTATATGCTTTTCTTTTGCAAAGGAATTTTGCTCTAGTGTATTCAGATTCTTACGATTATCAAAAATGACAACATAAAAGCCCAAATAATTTAAAATTTTAGATAATGCCAAACCAACATGACCAGCTCCAATAATATAAAATGTTTCCTTATAACCTAAGAACTCTTTAAAAGACCATTTTTCTTGATTACGGAATTGAAATTGCTCTTTTTGAGGATTATTTTCTATAAAAAGGCCATCAGCATTTAATACCAAAACCACATCCTCATTTTTAGATAAATGTAAAATAATTTGCTTAATTAACGGTATTTCTGCCTGAGTTAATGGATGAAAAGCAACCGTTTGCTCACCAGAACAAATCATTCCAGAACTATCTTTTTTTGCTTTTCCTTGATGTATTTGTCTTTTAAAAAGCACTTCTAGTTTATCAGCTTTTAAATCCTTTTTTACTTTTTCTACAAATTGGTATTCCATAATTCCTCCACCAATAGAACCAGAAATAAATCCATCTTGTGAAACAAACATTTTAAAGCCTTGTCTTCCTGGAGAACTTCCAATATTTTCAACAACAGTTAAGAGGTAAATATGCTGATTTTCTTTAAGTTTAGAAAGTATTTTTTTATAAAAGTCCATGATGTTAAGAAAATAATTGTTCGCTCATAGCATAATAAATAGCCATTAATCCAGAAAAAATTGCCGATGCCATAAAACGCCAATCTAATTTTATTTTATTTTGAATAATATAATTTGCAATAGCCGAAATTGGGATATTTACTAAAAATGACATCCAAGCAATGTGCAATAAATTCACATTTAGACTGTCAAATTGTAAGGAAAATAATTTGATAAAAAACAAATGTCTTGCAATCCATAACGGATTAAAATAAAGAATTGCCAACATTGTTTTATAAAGTGTTTTTTTTAACCCTTTAAATTGAACTGTTTTTTTATCAATCCAAATAAAATAATTAGGAATTTCAAAAGCGTAAATTGTTGCACCAACCAATAGCATTCCAAACAGTCTTATCCATGAAAATTCATGAAGCATAAGCGAAGCAATACTATCGCCTAAACTGTAGATGATTGCTCCTTTTATTATGTTTTGTTTGGTGTAAATCATTTTGCTGTTAAAAAGTTAAATTGTTTAAGAGTTGAAATGTTGATTTGTTG
>CAZYKN010000157.1:0-3838 GCA_964648135.1 uncultured Flavobacteriaceae bacterium | reverse complement strand
TTTGTTGCGTTATTATTCCTATAAAAAGATTTACTCTAAAACCCTTTCAGCGTAGCATTGTTGTGGATATTAACGCTGGAAGGGTCATCAACTATTCCTCATACAAACTCATCAATACTTTTTCTGGTGTAAAAGGCGAATTAAATTTTAATTGATGTTTTGGATTAAAGGCTTTTACAGCTTGTTGAATGGCAAAATAAGTTCCTATTCCATACATTAATGGAGGTTCTCCAACAGCTTTTGATTTTTTAATTGCCAATTGATGTCCTTCAGTTTCTAAAGGTATTATCTCCACTTTTTTGGCAACTGAAAACACATCAGGAACTTTGTAAGTAGATAAAGCATTTGATAATAATCGTCCGTTTTTATCATAAGCAATTTCTTCCATAGTCATCCAGCCAATTCCTTGTGCTAAAGCACCTTCTACTTGACCAATATCAATGCCTAAATTCATACTTTTACCAAAATCGTGTACAATTTTAACAGAATCTATTTCGTAAGTTCCTCGCAAACAATCTACGGTAACTTCGGTAATTGCAGTTCCGTAAACGTGATATGCAAACGGATGTCCTTTTTCTTTGGTTTTATCAAAATAGATTTTTGGTGTTGCATAATGCGCATTTTCTGTCAAGGCAACTCGTTCTAACATGGCTTGTCGGACAACTTTTTTCCACGTAAGTTTGGTTAATTCTCCTTGAACTAACACTTTATTTTTTTTGAATTTAATATCTTTTTTACTGACTTTTAATTGTTTTGACGCAACCTCAATCAATCGTTTTTTCAAAGCTTTACAGGCTTTTGAAACTGCTTTTCCGTTAAGGTCTGCCGTAGCACTTGCTGCAGTTGGCGAAGTATTGGCAACACGAGTAGTATTGGTAGTTTCTAACTTTACTTTTTTAGATGAAATTCCTAAAGTTTTATAGGCAACTTGTAACATTTTGGTATTTACACTTTGTCCCATTTCAACAGCTCCAGTACTTACACCAACGCTACCATCTTGATAAATATGCACCAACGCTCTAGCGTGATTCATTGGTGTATTTGTAAATGAAATTCCGAAAGTAATTGGCATTAAAGAAATTCCTTTTTTAAATAAAGTATGTTCGTTATTAAATTTTTCAATACGATTTTCGGTTTTTTCTAATTCAAAAGATTCAATAGCAGTAGTCCAAGTAGCATCCATTTCTACTTGAGTAGCAATTTGTCCGTAAGAAAAAACATCGTTTTCACTGATTAAATTACGTTCTTGAATAATGCGTTTATCAATTCCTAATTCATCGGCAACTTTTGCAATAGCAGATTCAATCACAAACATTCCTTGTGGACCTCCAAAACCTCTAAAAGCGGTATTTGGTGGTAAATTGGTTTTGCAACTATGTACAATACTGCTCACATTTGGTATGTAATAACTGTTGGTTGCGTGAAACAAAGTTCGCTCTGCAATTGCAGGAGACAAGTCTGCTGCAGCACCAGAGTTTTGTAAAAATTCCACATCGTAAGCCAAAATATTTAAGTCTTCATCTAAACCTATTTTAAAAGTAGAATCGTAAGGATGGCGTTTGCCTGTCATTCGTAAATCATCATGTCTATTTAAGATGAATTTTACAGGTCTTTTAAGATGTTGAACGGCAACAGCAGCCATAACTGCCCAAGGAGTTGCTTGATCTTCTTTTCCACCAAAACCACCTCCTAAACGAGTAACATCTACTTCAATTTTGTGCATAGCAACACCCAAAACTTGCGCTACCATTTTTTGTACAGAAGTGGGTCCTTGTGTAGAAGAAATCACTTTTATATTTCCGTTTTCCATAGGAACAGCATACGCTCCTTGCGTTTCTAAATATAAGTGTTCCTGACCGTTACTAAAAACATTTCCAGAAAAAACATAGGTACAATTTTCAAAAGTTTTTTCAGTATTTCCTAAACTAAAAGATCGTGGAGCACTGATAAAACTTCCTTTTTCTTTAGCATCTCTTGCAGTTGTTATTACAGGAAACTCTTCAATTTTAATTTCAATAAGTTTTCTTGCTTCTTTGGCAATTTGCTCATTTTTAGCAACAATAAATGCAATAGGTTGTCCTTGAAAATGCACTTCATTTTCTGCCCAAAGAGGTTCATCAGCAATGATTCCTCCAATCTGATTTTTCCCTTTAATATCCTTATAAGTGAATATTTTAATGACACCATCAATCGCTTCCGCTTTAGCGTAATTAACTTTAATAATTTTACCGTGCGCTTTTGGAGAATCAAACACCAAACCGTACAAGGTATCTTGACGAGTTATGATGTCATCAACAAATAGGGATTCGCCTCTTAAATGTGTATATGAATCTATGTTTTTCATTGTAATTGATTGGTTTATAGCAAGTCTGTTAATAAAATAGTATTTGGAAACAGACTTGTAAAATGTGCAAAAAACAACTGTCTAGCTAGTAAACTTTTATACTCTTTTGTGCCTCTAACATCACTAATTGGACTAATTTCTGATTGTAAAATAGTTGCTGCTTGTTTTATGACTTCTACGCTTAACGTTTTTCCATTTAAAAAGGAATTGGTTTTTTCTGCTAATTTAGGAATTGCTGCAACTCCTCCAATACTAATAAAAACAGTCTGTACAACATTATTTTCAACTACAATACTACATGCAGTATTTACGGTTGCAATGTCTAAATGTGTGCGTTTACTTACTTTTTCAAAATTAAATTTGGAAGTATTTGTAGGTACATCAAATTGGATGTTTTGAATGATTTCGCCTTCTTGCAAATCGTATTTTTTATACTCTTGATGAAAATCTTGAAACGGGATTGTTCGTGTTTTTTCTTCTTTATTTTTGAGAGTTAATTGGCTATTTAAGGCCAAGAAAAACACAGACATATCACCAATTGGAGAAGCATTTACAAAATTTCCACCAAGCGTTCCCATATTTCTTATTTGTTCTGAGGAAACCAGCTTTAAAAAAGATTTCAACTTAGGAAAAACAGTATTTAAAGCAGTGTTTTCATAAATTTCGGTAACTGTTGTACTTGCTCCAAGTGTAATTTTATTATTAGCAATATAAATTCCTTTTAAGGCTTTTTCTTCACCAATTAAAAACACTTCGTCTTTAGATAAAGAATCTGCATTTCGCACATACAAATCCGTACCATTAGCTACCACAGTTTTTGTGATGTTAAATTTTGAGTTTTGAATTTTAAGTTCACTTAATCGTTTTGGGATAGTCTTAAAATATTCAGGTACAAACCCTTTATTTACAAGCTCTTCCAAGTAATTTTCACCGTGAATTGAATTTGTTTCTTCTTGAAAATCTTCGGTTGCATTTTCAATAGATTTATAGCCTGTACATCTGCAAATATTTCCGCTAATAGCATCATTACAAGCGCTGTGATGTTCCTTTTTTAAGGCATAACCAGTCATTGAAACCACAAAACCAGGTGTGCAAAATCCGCATTGTGTGGCAAAATTTTCTGCCATAGCATGTTGTGCAACATTTAATTTTTTAGGAAGGTTAATTCCTTCAACAGTTACAATGTGTTTGCCGTTTGCGTTTCCTAAAGGCGAAATGCACGATGTGATGCTTTTATAATTCACCTCATCATTTTCAAGCGTTCCAACTAAGACCGTACAAGCACCACAATCGCCTTCTCTACAACCAATTTTTGTACCTTTTAGTTGTTCGTTTTCTCGTATAAAATCAAGTAAAGTCATTCCGCTTTTAGCCGAAGTTTTTACTTTTTTATTGTTTAAAATAAATGCTATCATAAGTAGTGCAAGGTAAAAATTAAGAATGGAAAAATAAGTGTTTGGAGTTGTTTTTTTTATTATTCAATGAAAAATGGTT
>CAZYKN010000156.1:3308-5400 GCA_964648135.1 uncultured Flavobacteriaceae bacterium | reverse complement strand
CAAAACTGAAAACTTGGAGTGCTGAAATATCAAACATACCCTATTTAAACCGTTGAGATTATTAAATATAAAAAAGTCCATCAAATAATGATGGACTTTTTAGCATATAAAGTATATTTATAATTACAGTACTCTTACGTTTACTGCATTTAATCCTTTATTTCCTTCTTTTAATTCAAATTCAACTTCATCGCCTTCACGAATTTCATCGATTAATCCTGTAACGTGTACAAAGTGATCTTTATCCACTCCTTCTTCTGTGATGAATCCAAATCCTTTAGCTTCGTTGAAAAATTTTACTGTTCCTTTACTCATTGTAATGTATTTAATTTATAATATTTAATGTTTTGCAAAGATGATGCCATTTATTGGATAAACAACACTTTATTTTAAATAGTTTTTATTTTGGGGTTTTAAGCTTTTTTTTTCTCACAAAATCGTAAAAACCTAAGTTTTGAGTAAAAAACACATAAATATTTGGTTACCTACACTATTTTTTCTCGTAAAAATGCTACGCTTATTATAAAAATTCGTACAAAACAGTAAATGAATTTAATTAGCAAACCAAAAAAATCAAGTTTTCTGTTTTTTCTTTTTTGCAGCAGGAAACAGTACATTATTTAAAATTAACCGATATCCTGGTGAGTTTGGGTGCAAATCTAATTCCGTTTTTGGATCACCTACCAAATGTCTATAATCTTCTGGATCATGTCCTCCATAATAGGTAAACATTCCTTTACCAATTACTCCATGAATGTATCTCGCTTCATTGGTAGATTTTAATTCTCCCATTACCAGCACATTTGATTTAATTAAATCTCTATCAAAAGAAGTTGTTTGTCCCATAAATCCTTTAATAAGTAAGGTGTGATTTTGAGTAAGCATGGTTGGTATTGGATCCCATTTTGCTGAATATTCCATTAAAGAAAAATAATCTAATGTTTTGGGGATTTTTCTTTTTTTGGTCATGTCTATATCAGAAAATTCATAGACTAACGGACTGCGTTCTAATTTAAAATTTTTGAATGCAAAAGTCTTCTTGTAATCTATTTTTGATTGGTAATCGGTAGTTGTTCCATCACCATCAAACATCGGTTCACAAATATCCACTCCTTCTGCGGATAGTGCAATATCAAAACTATCTGTTGCGCTACACATAGCAAACATAAAACCACCACCAATAACAAAATCACGAATTCTTAAAGCTACATCTAATTTTTCTTTAGACACTTTTTGATAACCTAATTCATGCGCCAATTTTTCTGCTCTCAACTTTGCTTCAATATACCAAGGAGCATTTCTATAAGCTCTATAAAATTTACCATACTGACCTGTAAAATCTTCATGATGCAAATGCAACCATTCATATTTTACCAATTCATCGTTTAGTACTTCTTTATCATAAACAACATCATAAGGTATTTCGGCATATTTTAAAACCATCGTTACGGCATCATCCCAAGGAGCTTTATCTTTTGGAGAATATACTGCAATTTTTGGTGCTTTTTCTAATAACACAGCATTCATATTTTTAGACGGACTGCTAATTTCTTCTAAAATAGTTAAGGCTTCGGTATCTGATAAAATTTCGTAAGTTACTCCTCTTATAGTGCATTCTTTACGGAATTCTGGTAGGTCTTCTAATAAAAAAGATCCTCCTCTATAATTTAATAACCATTTTACTTTATGGTGTTTTTGCAAAGATAAAAAGGTTATTCCATAAGCTTTTAAATGATTTTTTTGAAGTTCTGCATCCATTGGAATTAAAATGAATGAGGCAAAAGTTAATTTTATCGAAAAAATAAATAATATGGCAAAAAGTAGTTTCTTCATGTGTAATTTAATAATATTCGGTAAATGTAATGAAAAAATAAAAATCAGTTGTTAATTCTCAAAAATTATGCCATTGAAAATTTGTGTAATTCGTGGTTTAAACACATAGAAACATAGAAAACATAGTGATTGGTGCTAATCGATGCGGTTTTTAACACATAGAAACATAGAAAACATAGTGATTTGTGAAAATTAGTGGTTAATATCTGTAAAATCTTCGGTAAATAATTCAAAAAATAATCCATTTTAATAATATTTT
>CAZYKN010000156.1:0-3208 GCA_964648135.1 uncultured Flavobacteriaceae bacterium | reverse complement strand
ATCTGTAAAATCTTCGGTAAATAATTCAAAAAATAATCCATTTTAATAATATTTTCTTACATTTAGCCGTTAAATACTAAACACACTTTAAAATATGAAGCATTTTTATAAATTTTCTCTCCTCCTTTTTATCCTTTTAGGAATTACAAGTTGTAAAAAAAGAGAACAAATCAGTACAGAATTAGAAGTCCAAAATTTTATTTGGAAAGGTCTTAACGCCTATTATTTATGGCAAGAAGATGTACCTGACTTACAAGATAATCGGTTTTCAAACCAAAATGATTTAAACGATTTTATTAGCACACAACAACCAAACGATTTATTTGAAAATTTACTCTACAAAAGAGATGAAATTGATAAATGGAGCTGGATAGTTACTGATTATGTTGCTTTAGAACAATTATTTCAAGGTGTTAGAAAAAGTAACGGAATGCAGTTTGGTTTGGTTGCCATAAGCGAAAATGAGCAACAAATTTTTGGTTATGTACGTTACGTTATTCCTAATTCTGAAGCCGAAAGTTTAGGAATTCAAAGAGGTGATATCATATACGGAATTAATGGACAACAATTAACACGTAGCAATTATCAAGAGTTGCTTTCTTCGGAAAGTTATACGGTAAATTTTGGAACTTTTTCTGTGGTTAATTCCATTCCAAATATTACTCAAAATAACGTAAATATTACCTTAAATAAAGAAGTATTAACCATAAATCCTATTCAACTTGTTACTACTTATGAAGAAGATGGAAAGACAATTGGATATATTTTATACAATCAATTTGTTGCCAATTATGATGAGCAGTTAAACAATGCTTTTCTGCAATTAAAAAATGAAGGAATAACCGATTTAGTGCTTGATTTACGTTATAACGGAGGTGGTTCTGTACAAACAGCCGTAAATTTGGCAAGTATGATTACTGGTCAATATAATAATCAATTATTTGCTAAAGAGCGATGGAATAACAAATGGCAAAGTTTATTGGAAGCCAATCATCCTGAATATCTTACCAATAATTTTACTGACAAACTCGCTAACGGCACTAGTATTAATAGCTTAAATCTTCAATCAGTTACCATTCTTGTTACAGGTAGCACAGCATCGGCAAGTGAATTGGTTATTAACGGATTAAATCCATATATTTCTGTAAATTTAATTGGCACAACTACACACGGAAAATACGTTGGTTCTGTAACATTATACGATTCTGATTCATACAGAAAAGATGACAATACTTTAAATACAAATCATCATTATGCTATGCAACCCATCGTTTTAGAAATGGTAAATAAATTGGGAGAAAATGAGAAAAACGGATTTACACCAAACTCTTACTTAGCAGAAGATTTTGCTAATTTAGGTGTTTTAGGAAATCCCAATGAACCTTTATTTAGAATGGCAATTGATCAAATTTTAGGATTGAGAAGACCTGCACCAAAGAACCAGCAATTATCACTTAAACCAGTTTCAGATGATGGACTAAATAACCCAATGCTATCTAATATGTATATAGATTTAAAATAATTGAATGCTTAAACACTTGTTTATCATATTGTTTGTACTGATTTATTTTCAAGGTTTTACACAAAACATTGATTCGGTAGAAATACATTATAAAATTGGTAAATACACCTTAACGGAAAAAAATAAAGCACTAATTCATCATTTTATTACACAATTAGACACCACAAACACATATAAAGTAAAAATTATTTCTAGCGCAGATTATTTAGGAACAACTAAAAGTAATTTTAAATTAGCCGAAAACAGAGCTTCTAAAATCAAAAACTTGCTATTTGAAGAGTTGCCAAATTCATTTTCGAGTATAGAAACCATTAATCAAGGTGAAATTACTGAAATTGAAAAGGAAAAAATAGATAGAATTACTGGAAATAGGAAAAACAGGAAAACACAAATTCTATTTATTAAAAATATACCCAAAGCAATAAGCAAACCCATTGCTAAAAAGAAGAAAGTATATATTTACAATCCCAAAAAAACGGAATTTGACCTTGCTGTTGGAAAAAAATTCATTTTAAAAAATCTTATTTTTTATAGAGGTACTTCTAGAATGCAACAACGCTCTAAACGAAGTTTAAAATCACTATTGCGTTTTTTAAAAGAAAATCCGAATGTCGAAATAGAAATTCAAGGTCATTTATGCTGTAACTCAGGGAAATATCAACCAGATAAATCTAAGGTTATTCCTTATCCAGAAAGTGATTTATCTACTAAAAGAGCTCGGTTAGTCTATAAATATTTGGTTAAAAACCGTATAAGAAATAAGCGTTTAACTTATCATGGATACGGATTTCAATCGCCTATTTATTATCCAGAAGTTAGTGATAAAGACAAAAGCTTAAATAAAAGAGTAGAAATTGTAATTACTAAATTTTAATTATGAAAAAGTTAATATTATTTTTGTGTATTATGGCTTTTTTAGGGTTTTATGCTCAAAATGACACGCTTACCATTTATTATGACATAGGAAAATACAAACTCACTAAATCGCATAAAAACAGCATAAATCATCAACTAGAAAAGATAGATTCTAAAGGTAAATATCACGTAGAAATTATTTCAAGTTGTGATTTTTTGGGTTCAAACAAAAATAATTTGATTCTGTCTTCCAAAAGAGCAGCACAAGTAAGGGATTTAATTTTACAAAAAGATAACTTAATTATTTCAAGTATTAAATACAAAGGTATTGGAGAAATAAATTCAGATTACAGAAGTAAAAAAGGTGTTAAAACCGATAGAAAAACACTCCTTATTTTTAAAGATGAAACTCAGTTTGTTTTAGATAAAATGGCTCTTTCTAAAAAAGGAGAAATCTTTATACTTAAAAATATTATTTTTGATCCTGGAAGGCATTTATTAAAAAAACAGTCTTTGCCCATTTTAAAACAACTATTACACGTATTGCAAACGCATCCTAAATTAAAAATAGAAATTAGTGGTCATATTTGCTGCGGAAAATCACCTCTTGATAGTTTAGACGGATTAGATATAGATACTAAAACATATAATTTATCTGAAACAAGAGCACGACATATTTATAAATATCTTATCTTAAAAAAAATTGATTCCTCTAGATTGGTTTATAAAGGCTATGGTTTTTCAAACCCATTAATATTCCCAGAAAATAATGCTGCTGATAAGTCTAATAACAGACGTGTGGAAATTAAAGTGATACAGAATTAGGATTAT
>CAZYKN010000155.1:4168-5409 GCA_964648135.1 uncultured Flavobacteriaceae bacterium | reverse complement strand
CAGGACAAATAACCCAAGGAAATGCCACCAGAGTAGATTGGAAAACCGTTTGCCCAATTAGTAAAACAGATGAAGTTTATGTGATTGGAAATCCGCCTTATTTGGGAGCACGATTACAAGATGCAGAACAAAAAAAGGATATGAACTTTGTTTTTCACGGTATGAAAGGCTCTAATAATATGGATTATATTACTTGTTGGTTTTACAAAGCGAAAGATTATATAAAAGGATTTAATGCCAAAGTTGCTTTTGTTACTACTAATTCTATTTGTCAAGGCGAACAAGTGGCTTTAATTTGGCCAAATATTTTGTCTGACCAAATAGAAATTGATTTTGCTCACAAATCTTTTAAATGGACAAACAATGCCAAAGGAAATGCAGGAGTAACGGTTATTATTCTTGGTTTGAGAAATGTAAGTAACGAACCCAAATATTTATTTAAAGATAATTTTAGAAAATTAGCCAAAAACATAAATCCTTATTTATTAGACACTACGAATGCTATAGTTACAGGAAGAAGTAAACCATTATCTAATTTCCCTGAGATAAGTTTTGGAAGTATGCCAAATGATAAAGGATTTTTATTATTAAATGAAGATGAAAAAGATAGTTTAGTAAATCAAAATAAGAACGCTTTAAAATACATAAAACAATTTTCAGGTGGAGCCGAATTTGTAAGAGGTATTAAAAAATACTGTTTATGGATTAATGATAGTGATTTAAAAGAAGCACACAAAATTCCTGAAATTGCGAGACGCATTGAAAATGTTGAAATTCATAGATTAAATAGTAAAAGAGAAGCAACCCAAGTTTTAGCAGAAAGCCCACATCTTTTTGGAGAAATTAGACATCAAAATTCTGATTCAATTATAATTCCAAGGGTTTCATCTGAAAGAAGAGACTATATTCCAATTGGTTTTTTGAATGAAGATACTGTTATTTCAGATTCTGCAATGGCAATCTATCACGCTCAACCTTGGCTATTCGCAGTAGTAACCTCACGTATGCATATGACTTGGGTAAGAGCAGTTGGTGGAAAACTAAAAACGGATTACAGATATTCAGCAAAATTATGCTACAACACCTTCCCTTTTCCAAACATCAGCACCAAACAAAAAGAAAACCTAAACTTATATGTATTTGCCATATTAGATGAAAGAGCCAAACACCCAAGCAAAACAATGGCACAATTATACAATCCAGATACAATGCCCAAAGGTTTGCTACAAGCACATCAAGAA
>CAZYKN010000155.1:2113-4068 GCA_964648135.1 uncultured Flavobacteriaceae bacterium | reverse complement strand
ACAATTATACAATCCAGATACAATGCCCAAAGGTTTGCTACAAGCACATCAAGAATTGGATATTGCCATAGAGCAATGTTACCGTTTGCAACCTTTTAAAAACGATACCGAAAGGTTGGAGTATTTGTTTAAGCAATATGAAGAAATGATTAAAAAAGATACGCTTTTTGCAAAGCAAAAGAAAACTCGTAAAAAGAAAGTCAAAAAATGAGTAGTGAATTAATAATATATCAAACAGAAGACGGACAAACCAAAATTCAAACTCGATTAGAGAATGAAACCGTTTGGCTGAGCATAGAGCAAATGGCAACATTGTTTCAAAAAGCAAAATCGACCATTAACGAGCATATATTAAATATTTACAAAGAAGGAGAATTAGAAAAAGAGACCTCTATGAGAAAAATCGGAAATTCCGATTTTTCTACCAAACCTACCAATTTTTACAATTTAGACGTTATTATATCTGTAGGTTATAGAGTAAAGAGTTTGCAAGGTACTAAGTTTAGACAATGGGCTACGGCAAGACTGCGAGAGTATGTAGTAAAAGGATTTACTATGAATGACGAACTCTTAAAAGAAGCAGGTGGTGGTAATTATTTTGATGAATTATTGGCTCGCATTAGAGATATTCGTTCATCTGAAAAAGTTTTTTGGCGTAAAGTACTCGATATTTATGCTACAAGTATAGATTATGACGGAAAAGCAGAGGTTTCTCTAATGTTTTTTAAAACGGTTCAAAATAAAATGCATTGGGCATCTCACGGTCAAACAGCAGCCGAAACCATTTACCAGAGAATTGATGCTACTAAACCAAATTTGGGTTTAACTAATTTTAAGGGAAATAAACCTACAAAAAAAGAAGTAGAAATTGCCAAAAATTATTTAAATGAAAAGGAATTGACTACACTAAATAGAATGGTAACAGCCTATTTAGAATTGGCAGAGTTACAAGCATTAAATAGAAAACCAATGTATATGAAAGATTGGATAAATAGATTAGATGATTTTTTAACAATGACAGGAAGTGAAATTTTAACCAATGCAGGAACAATAAGTCATCAACAAGCATTAACAAAGGCTCATATAGAATATGAAAAATACAAAGAGCAAACAAAAAATGAACTTTCTAAAGCCGAAAAAGACTTTATTAAGCAAATAGAGAATTCTGCTAAAAAATTGAAAAAATAAATTATGCCAAATTTAGTACACGTTACATACCAACAGACAGGAAAAAGCAAAAGCACCAATGCTTTAGGAATGCGAGAAATGCAAGAAAAAGCCTTTGAAGGCAGAACTGCACAATATTTATTACTAAAAGCACCACCAGCATCAGGAAAATCGAGAGCATTAATGTTTATTGCTTTAGATAAACTGAAAAATCAAGGCATAAAAAAAGTAATTGTTGCCGTTCCAGAAAAATCTATTGGAGCATCATTTGGCACAACAGAACTAAAAAAATACGGTTTTTTTGCAGATTGGAAACCAAACCCAATTTACAACCTTTGCACACCAGGTCCAGAAAAAAGTAAAGTAACGGCATTTTTAAATTTCTTAGAATCAGACGAACAAATATTAGTATGTACACACGCTACTTTACGTTTTGCTTTTCAAGGATTAGACGTTAAAAAATTAGATAATACTTTAGTTGCTATTGATGAATTTCATCACGTATCAGCAGAAGGAGATAATATTTTAGGTCAAGTTTTAAAAGAAATAATGTCAAAATCAAATGCTCACATAGTGGCAATGACAGGTTCGTACTTTAGAGGCGATAATATTCCTGTTTTGATGCCAGAAGATGAAGCAAAATTCACTAAAGTCACCTATACGTATTACCAGCAATTAAATGGCTATGATTATTTAAAATCATTAGGCATTGGTTATCATTTTTATACAGGAAGATACTTTAAAAAACATCCTGAAAAAGAGCAATCTGCTTTAGCAGAAATATTAGA
>CAZYKN010000155.1:0-2013 GCA_964648135.1 uncultured Flavobacteriaceae bacterium | reverse complement strand
TTTGATTGGCCATATTGCCAACACGCATTAACGATAGGTTACAGAGGTTCATTGACTGAAATTATTCAAATTATTGGTAGAGCAACAAGAGATAGCAATAACAAAACACACGCTCAATTTACCAACCTAATTGCACAACCTGATGCCGAAAATGAAGAAGTAAAATTATCGGTCAATAATATGCTAAAAGCCATTACTGCATCTTTATTAATGGAGCAAGTGTTAGCACCAAACGTTAAATTCAAAATTAAAAAAGATGATGATGAAGATGATGAAAGCGAAGATGATAACACCATCAAAATTAGAGGTTTTAAATTGCCAACTTCACAAAGAGCAAAAGATATTATTGAAACAGATTTGAACGATTTGAAAGCAAAAATTTTACAAGATGATCAAATGCTCAAAGCAATGCCAGGGAATATTGAGCCAGAAGTTATCAATACGGTTTTGATACCTAAGATAATAAGAGAAATATATCCTGATTTAAGTGATGAAGACGTAGAAGCAGTAAGACAACACGTAGTTGTAGATTCTGTAATAAAAAATAGTACCATTGAAGAACAAGGCGACAAGAAATTTATAAGAATGGCAGGAAGTTTTGTAAACATTGATGATATTCATATTGACTTGATAGATAAAATAAATCCATTTCAAAAAGCATTTGAAATATTGTCTAAATCGGTTACATCTCAAACTTTAAAGTTAATTGATGAACATATTCAATCTACAAAAATTGAAATGACAGAAGAAGAAGCCTTGTTATTATGGCCTAAAATAAATGAATGGGTTAAGAAAAATAAAGGATTACACCCAAGTATTCAAGCATTTGACCATAAAGAAAAACGAATGGCAGAAGCATTGGTGTTTTTAAGAGAATTGAAACGTAAAAAAGCATTGGAAAATGGCTAAAAAGAAACCAACATTAGACGATATCTTTAATGATGATACTTTTGGTTTATTAGATTCAAAAGCCAAATCTTCAACTGTAAAAACAGATGAAGACAGACTTGTCGATTCATTTGAAGAAATAAATGCGTTTTTTGATAAAAATAATCGTGAACCTAATAAGTCAAGTATGTCAGAATACGGTTTAATGGCAAAATTGAAAAACTTTAGAGAAAATGAAACTCAAAAGAAAATATTAAAACCTTTTGACAGACATAATTTATTGGGCTTTGTAGCAATGGAAAAGCCTACCATTGATGATATTTTAAATGTAGATGATGATTTAGGATTATTAGATTTAGATAATGATTTAGACATCTTTAAATTCAAACATACACCAAAACCAGAAGATAGAGCAGAAACAGATTTTGTTGCAAGAAGAAAAGCAATGAAAGAAAAAGATTTTGCTAAGTATGAAACTATGTTTCAAAAAGTACATAAAGAAATCAAAGAAGGAAAAAGAAAGATAAAATCATTCAAAAATGTGGAACAACATTTAAAAGAAGGACAATTTTATATTTTAGATGGTATTCTTTTATACTTAGAAAGAGTAAATTATGAAAGAAATCTAGAAAATTTAGGAAAAATTACACTTAGGAGAAAAGATGGTAGAACGAGAATAGTTTTTGAGAATGGAACGTTAAGTAATATGCTTTATCGTTCGTTAGGAAAATCATTGTACAATAATGGTAAAATGGTTACAGAACTTAACGAATCCTATAATCAAGAATTGTTTGTAAACACAGGTTTGGTACAGGAAGAAGATTTACAAACAGGTTGGATTTATGTGTTGAAATCTAAATCTACAAATACAGAAATTTCAAGTATCAAAGATTTATACAAAATCGGATTTGCAAGTATATCTGTAGATGATAGAATTAAAAATGCTAAAAATGAAGCGACTTATCTGTTTGCAGAAGTAAAGAAAGTTGCCACATACAAAGTTTATAATCGAAATGCAGACAAATTAGAAAGCCTTTTACATAGGTTTTTTGCCAAGGCTTGTTTAGATATTGACTTGTTTAATGAAAAAGGACAAAGACTAAATCCAAGAGAATGGTTTGTCGT
>CAZYKN010000154.1:2746-5468 GCA_964648135.1 uncultured Flavobacteriaceae bacterium | reverse complement strand
CTCCTAGAATAATTAGGTGCTTCCTTAGTAATTGCAATAGAATGCGGATGGCTTTCGTTCATTCCAGCAGCGGTAATTTTCACAAAGCGTGCTTGCTGCTGACTTTTTATATCTTTTGCACCACAATAACCCATTCCTGCTCTAAGTCCGCCAATAAATTGATGCATAGTTTCATGAAGTTCGCCTTTATAAGCAACACGACCAACAATCCCTTCTGGAACTAATTTATTACTATCGCTTTCTTTATCTTGGAAGTATCTATCTTTTGAACCTTTTTTCATAGCTTCGATAGAACCCATACCACGATAAGCTTTAAATTTTCTTCCTTCAAAAATGATGGTTTCTCCAGGACTTTCTTTTGTTCCTGCTAATAATGAACCTAACATTACCGTATCTGCTCCTGCTGCAATGGCTTTTGAAATATCACCTGTATAACGAATTCCACCATCGGCAATAACGGGAATTCCTGTTCCTTTTAAAGCATTAGCAACTTCAATAATGGCAGATAATTGAGGAAAGCCAACTCCTGCAACAATACGAGTAGTACAAATTGAACCTGGACCAATACCTACTTTTACAGCATCAGCACCATTTTCTACTAAGAATTTAGCAGCTTCGGCAGTGGCAATATTGCCTACAATAATATCAGTTTTTGGATAATTTTTCTTTATTTCTTTTAGGATGTTTACAACGCCTTTGGAATGTCCGTGAGCTGTATCAACTACTAAGGCATCAACTCCTGCTTGAATTAATAATTCCGCTCTTTGGTAACTATCACCTGCAACACCAATAGCTGCTGCAACACGTAAGCGTCCAAAACTGTCTTTATTCGCATTGGGATTTTCGCTTACTTTAATAATATCACGATAAGTAATTAAGCCTTGTAATATATAATTATCATCTACAACTGGTAGTTTTTCAATTTTGTATTGTTGGAGAATTTTTTCAGCTTTAGCTAAAGAAGTTCCTACTTGGGTAGTGATTAAATTATCTTTAGTCATTACTTCATCAATGCGTTTACTTTGCTCGGTTTCAAAACGTAAATCACGATTGGTTACAATACCAATAAGTTTTTCATTTTCATCAATTACGGGAATTCCACCAATTCTATGTGTGTGCATAAGTTGTTTGGCAGTAAGCACAGTATCGTCTTTTTTTATGGTAACAGGATCGATAATCATTCCAGCTTCCGAACGTTTTACTTTTCGTACTTCCTTGGCTTGTTGCTCCATCGTCATATTTTTATGGATAACACCAATTCCACCAACACGAGCCATGGCAATTGCCAAATTAGCTTCGGTTACCGTATCCATTGCCGCAGAAATCATTGGCACATTAATGCTAATATTTTTCGTAAGTTTAGATTGTATGTTTACCTGATTTGGTAAAACTTCGGAATATGCAGGAACAAGCAATACATCATCGTAAGTTAGTCCTTCGCCAAAAAATTTATCAGAATTTGTTATCATCACAATTAAATAAGAATTAATTGCGTGCAAATGTAGGTAAATTAAATGATTGAAAGATTAAAAATTAAAAAATTATAATTCTAACATACTTTCTTCTTCAAAAAAACTTTTATTGTCTTGCTTCGGTTTCGTTATTTTACCAAATAATTTTTCTTTCCAATTTGTCCAACCGTATTTTTTTGAAAAAACGAATAAAATTAACGGATAAATCACAAAAACAGGTACAAAAGTTTCCCAGCCAACCGATGGCTCTGAAGTATCAATTAGTAACGCATCTGTTTGAAAAACTGTCCAATTGGTCGTTACTAACATAGCAGCGGTTATGTTGTTTGCAGCGTGAAAGCCCAAAGAGAGCTCTGTACCTTCATCCATTAAGGTCATAATTCCTAAAAGAAAACCTGTACCAATATAAAACACCATAATAATATAACCTAGTTTTTCAACTTCAGGATTTGCTCCGTGTAACAAACCAAAAGCAATGGATGTGAAAAATAGCGGAAACCATCTGTTTTTAGCTAAAATTCCTAAACCTTGCATTAAATAGCCTCTAAAAAACAACTCTTCAAAACTGGTTTGTAGTGGTAAAAATAAAAAAGAAATAGCTACTAAAATAAAAAATGGAATAGGTTTAAAATTCCATGTAAAATTTTCTGGTTCAGTAAAATATCCAATGGCAATGGTAATAGCAGAAACAACAAACCAAAGAGTAAACGAATAAAAAAAGCGTTTCCAATCTACTTTTTCCCTACTGGTAATTAAGGATGTTTTACTGCGTTTATGAATGTGTTTTATACTAAAAAATAGAAAAAATAAACCAATAGCAAAGGTTAAAATCATTAAAAATAGGAAGAGGTTTGAATTTATTCCCATGTGCAAAAAATTTTCTCTTGCGCCTTCAATAAAAGCATCCGTGTTTTTACTGTGCATCACTGCAACTACTAATAATGGGATTGCTCCAATAAATTGCCAACCAATAACAATCACTAAAAAACTGGCGATATATCGCCAAAAATCATTTTTTCCTTTATATGCTTGCTGAATATAATTCATTTTTAATCTAATTTTACAGATAAAATATCGTGATGTGAGGCATCAGTAACTACTTTTTTGTTTTGAATAACAATTAATTGAGGTGATTGATGAGGCACATCAAATTTTAAAGCAATGACGTTAGATAAATTTCTGAATTGCAATAGGTCTAAATAATAAAAATCGGTATTTTCAATAGTATTAAATTTGTTTTCAAATTGTTT
>CAZYKN010000154.1:0-2646 GCA_964648135.1 uncultured Flavobacteriaceae bacterium | reverse complement strand
AAAATGAACATAAATAATTTTACCATAAAATCACAAGAAGCCATACAACAAGCACAACAAATTGCACAAGGTTATGGACATCAACAAATAGAAAATGCACACGTTTTAAAAGCTTTATTTGAAGTAGATGAAAACGTAACGCCATTCGTTTTAAACAAATTAGGTGTAAATACCGATTTGTTTAAACAAACCTTAGAAAACATTTTAAACAGTTTCCCTAAAGTAGAAGGTGGAGAAATCCAGTTTTCAAGAAATGCAGGAACGATGCTCAACGAAGCAAGTATCATCGCTAAAAAAATGAAAGATGAATATGTTTCTATTGAACATTTATTATTAGCGATGCTAAAATCAAAAGGTGCAACAATGCAACTTTTAAAAGATAACGGAATCAATGAAAAAGATTTAAAAGCAGCTATTGATGAATTGCGAAACGGAGAGCGAGTAACCTCACAATCTGCCGAAGATACCTATAATTCCTTAAATAAATACGCCAAAAACTTAAACGAATTGGCAAATACAGGCAAATTAGATCCTGTAATTGGTCGTGATGAGGAAATACGTAGAATTTTACAAATTTTATCACGTAGATCTAAAAATAATCCTATTTTAATTGGTGAACCAGGAACTGGTAAAACCGCTATTGCTGAAGGATTAGCACACCGAATTGTAAAAGGCGATGTACCAGAAAATTTACAAAACAAAACCTTGTATTCTTTAGATATGGGAGCATTAATTGCAGGAGCAAAATACAAAGGAGAATTTGAAGAACGCTTAAAATCTGTTGTGAAAGAAGTAACTTCAGCGAATGGAGAAATTATACTTTTTATTGATGAAATTCATACGTTGGTTGGTGCTGGAGGCGGACAAGGAGCAATGGATGCCGCAAATATTTTAAAACCCGCTTTGGCTCGTGGCGAGTTACGTGCTATTGGAGCAACTACTTTAGATGAATATCAAAAATATTTTGAAAAAGATAAAGCGCTCGAAAGACGTTTCCAAAAAGTAATGGTTGATGAACCAGATACAGAAAGTGCTATTTCTATCCTTAGAGGAATTAAAGAAAAATACGAAACACACCATAAAGTACAAATTAAAGACAGTGCTATTATTGCTTGTGTAGAGTTATCGCAACGCTATATTACCAATCGGTTTTTGCCAGATAAAGCCATCGATTTAATGGATGAAGCTGCTGCAAAAATTAGAATGGAAATCAATTCTAAACCAGAAGAATTAGATGTTTTAGACAGAAAAATCATGCAATTAGAAATTGAATTGGAAGCCATAAAACGTGAAAAAGACGATAAAAAAATCAGCCATATCAATAAAGAATTGGCAAATTTAAAAGAAGAACGAGAAAGTATTTATGCTAAATGGAAATCAGAAAAAGATTTGGTTGATGAAGTTCAAACAGCCAAAGAAAATATTGAAAACTATAAATTGGAAGCAGCACGTGCAGAGCGAGAAGGAAATTATGGCTTGGTAGCTGAAATCCGTTATGGGAAAATTCAAGTAGCAGAAGAAAAATTAGTCGAATTACAAGCTAAATTAGCTCAAAATGATAATTCATTAATTAAAGAAGAAGTTACTAGCGAAGATATTGCAGAGGTTGTGGCAAAATGGACAGGTATTCCTGTACAAAAAATGCTACAATCAGACAGAGAAAAATTGCTGCACTTAGAAGATGAATTACATAAAAGAGTGGTTGGTCAAGACGAAGCAATTCAAGCAGTTTCTGATGCAGTAAGACGTTCAAGAGCTGGTTTGCAAGACGAGAGAAAACCTCTAGGTTCTTTCTTATTCTTAGGAACAACAGGTGTTGGTAAAACAGAACTTGCTAAAGCATTAGCCGAATATTTATTTGATGATGAAAGTGCATTAACAAGAATTGATATGAGTGAATATCAAGAACGCCATGCTGTAAGTAGATTGGTTGGTGCACCTCCAGGATATATTGGTTACGAAGAAGGCGGACAATTAACAGAAGCAGTAAGACGCAAACCTTATTCTGTAGTCTTGTTAGATGAGATTGAAAAAGCGCATCCAGATACGTTTAACATCTTATTACAAGTTTTAGACGAAGGTCGTTTAACCGATAATAAAGGAAGAACAGCCGATTTTAGAAATACCATCATTATTATGACTTCTAATATGGGAGCGCACATCATCCAAGATAAATTGGAAGGTTTGGACATGAAAAAACGTTTGGAAGTAGTTGAAGAAACTAAAGTGGAAGTTCTTGGTATGTTAAAACAAACCGTTAGACCAGAATTTATTAATAGAATAGATGAGATTATTATGTTTACTCCTTTAAATAAAGAAGAAGTAAAACAAATTGTAAAAATTCAGATTAATGGTTTAATAAAAATGTTAGCACAAAAAGGAATTCAGTTTAACGCTACAGACGCAGCTATTGAAAACCTTGCAACAATAGGGTTTGATCCTCAATATGGAGCAAGACCAATTAAGCGAGTAATTCAACGTGAAGTTTTAAACAAACTATCAAAAGAAATCTTAGCTGGAAAAATTACTGCGGAAAGCCATATTAAATTAGACTATCAAAATAAAGAATTTGTTTTTGAAAATTAATTTATATTTCTTTTAATAGTTCTAAAACTCGGTGTATTTTTAAAATGCACCGAGTTTTTT
>CAZYKN010000153.1:0-5472 GCA_964648135.1 uncultured Flavobacteriaceae bacterium | reverse complement strand
AATTAGAACGCAGATAACACAGATTTCACAGATAATCACTGATTTTTTTATTCTTAACAATAATAGAATTTATATTTAAAATTTGTGCAATTCGTGACTAAAATTTATGTAAATCTGACTAATCTTAGGGAAACAAAATCATCAAATTTCCAACTCATTTCTAAATTTTAGAGCTTGTCTCCTTGAAACTTCAACTTCAATTTTATTTTCTAATTCTATTTTTAATTTACCATTAAACCAAGGAGTAACTTTAGCTATTTTAGAAATATTAATAATTTGCTGACGGTTAATTCTAAAAAATAAATCTGTACTTATTTTTTCTTCTATTTTATTTAATGATTTGTATATTAAAGGTTTATTCTCTTTAAAATAAACTCTAGTATAATTTCCAACAATCTCAAAAAGAGAAATATCTTGTAGTTTGACCATCCAACATTTTTCTCCTTCTTTAATAAAAATTTGATCGTTTGCAGACAACATTTTCGCATCTGAATGCCCTTTTTTTTCTTTTATAAAAGGCAGTAATTTTGAAATTGACTTATCAAATCTTTCTGGATGAATAGGTTTTAACAAATAATCAAACGCATTATATTCAAATGATTTTATGGCATATTCATCGTAAGCTGTGGTAAAGATAACAATAGGTATTTTATCTAACATTTCAAGCAATTGAAAGCCATCTTTTTCTGGCATATTAATATCTAAGAAAAGTAAATCAGGATTTTTAGCTTTAATTAATTTGAAGGCAGAATCTACATTTTCAGCTTCAGCAATAAGTTCAATTTCTGAATGTTTTTTGAGCAGTTCTTTAAGCTCCACTCTTGCAAGTCGAGAATCTTCTACAATTATGGCGGTAATTTTACGCATTTATAAAGGTATTTGTATCATTGCAGTAACCATATTTTCCTTTTCTTTTAAAGAAAAAGTAGCTTGGTTTCCATACATTAAAGATAAGCGTTTTTTAATATTTTTAACACCTACTTTGGTTGAAGTTTTATTGGATTTTAATTTTCCTGAATTGCAAACTCGTATAATTAATTGTCCTTTTTTTTGTACTACTTTTAACATGATTAATCCACCTTTTGGTAAATTTGAAATTCCGTGTTTTACAGCATTTTCAATCAGCATTTGAATAATCATAGGTGGAATTTCTATTCCTAAAAGAGTAGAATCTATTTCTTTTTTAAATTCTAATCGGTTTTCTAACTGAATTTTACTGAGTTCAATATAATTTTCTACCATTGATAATTCATCAGCAACAGCTATTTTATGCAAACTGTTTTGCGTTAATGAATAGCGTAACATATCGGACAAACGAGTAATCATTTCACGCGATTTATCTACATCTTCTAACATTAAAGCTCTAATATTATTAAGAGAATTGAACATAAAATGCGGATTTACTTGACCGATTAAGGTATTGAGCTGCGATTCTTTTAATGAGGCTTCTAATTGCACCTTTTCGAGTTTGTTTTTTCTGAATTGTTGTGTCATTTTTATCGCTAAATAAAAAATCAACCAAAAAAGGATAAATAAATACGAATTAAGCAAAGTACTAATAACTTCTATTGAGTTTATTTCTAGAAATTTATGATATATCAATACATAGAATAGCGTGCTAAAAATAAATAAAAACACAAATAATAGAAAACCTCCAATTCCTAAGGCAATGGCAACGGTTTTTAATTCTTTAATTTGGAAATTATAGAATGATAATCGTTTTTTTAGAAAGTTACGAATGATTAATGAAGCAATCATTCCTGATAGGAAAAAGCCAAGTCCTTCTAAAATAATATAGGGTTTTTCAAGTTTAGTATTCATTAAGAGTTTTCCCCAAGTATTAATTCCTGTTGGTAAACCCCAACCAACCACTTGCAATAACCAAAATAAAGCGTTTTTATTCTTCATCTTTATTGTTTTGTTTAATGGCTTTTTCTGTAAAGTATATAAGTACTCCAACTGTTGCAAAGAGCGCAATGGTACTTATAAGAACTCCTTGACCAGTTGATACGGTAAATAACAATCCAATACCAGAAAAAAGGAGTAATCCAAAACCACAATACATCATTAAAATGGATGAATATCGTTGCGCAAAATCCCAATTTTTCTGATTTTTCATTGACGATAAAGTTCTGTATCCATACAGCATATTTATTTTTTTTGGTGGAAATTTTAGCATAATAAGTCCAGCAATAATAAAAATTATTCCTACTAGTAAGGGTTCTGTAAAAAGGGAGTTTTCAAAATTCATAAGCCCATCTTCCGTCTTCCCAAAGGGAAGCAACTAAAGATATATTTAGTTTTTTAATTTTTCAATAACAACATCCACTTCATTAGTACCAACTAAAAAAGTATTGTTTTTTCCTTTAATAAGTACAGCATCTCCATAAGAAACATTCCACAGCCAACCTTTTGGAGTGAGTCTTATTCCAATACCTGCGTACCAAGGTATTTTATATTTTTCTATGGTTTCTATATCTTTTAAATCAAATGATTTTTTGAGTATTCCAATTCCAAAAATAGCAGTTATTTTTTCTTGATCTATTTGTATTGTAAGTTTATAAAAGAAAAGAATGGCAACTATTAATATGATTGAAACTATTAGAAATATTGGTAACGGAATTGGTTTCACTCCTGTTTGATAGTAATAAGCGTAACTAATACCTGCTAAAGATAAAAGTAAAACGATTACTAATAATTTTCCGTATTGTGTGTGTTTATATAGTGTTTTCATATTAAAATCGTTTATTAATCCAATCTACCATTATTTTTAATACTTTAGGTGAAAAAGTTTCATCAATTTGAGCATATTCATTAAAAGCTCCTGTTTTACAGGTCTGAAATAAATGATTTAAACCTTCCAGTTTTTTTATAGTTACTTCATTATTTTGATTTAAGGCTTTTTTAATTCCGTTAAGGTTTAAATCTGCAATTACTTGGAAGTCTTTTGAACCGTTTAATGCCAAAACCGGACAAGTAACGTGTTTTAAGAACTGCTGTGGATTGGTACGTATAAAATACGTAAACCAAGGTGAAGAAATGGTCTGTACTTGAGCTTGAATAACGGTATCTGTTAATTGGCTTGCAATGCTTAATGGAGCTTTTGTTCTTTGCTTTTTTAAATAATTTGAGAGCGCTTCTTTTAGCTTACTTTGGTCTTTTTCCTTTTTTACTAAAGCATAAAGTTCTTTAGACATTTGCTCATTATAGTCAATATGTTCTTTAGGTGTAGCAGCTAATTCCATTGCTCTTTTAGATTGAGAAATTAATACTTCTGCACCGTCAACACCTGTACCAGCGAGGAGTATAATAAACGAAACCTCTTTATTTTTTGAAGCAACCATAGGAGCAATAAAACCACCTTCTGAATGACCTATCAATCCAATTTTATTGCAATTAATATCTTTTCTAGTTTTTAAGTAATTGATTGCTGCTTCAACATCGGTAGCAAAATCTGCTGATGTAGCATCTTTTTGTGTTCCTTCACTTTTACCAACGCCTCTATCATCAAATCTTAGTACTGCAATTCCGTTTCTTGTTAAATAATCTGCGATGACTAAAAAAGGCTTATGACCTAATATCTCTTCGTTTCTATTTTGAGGTCCAGAGCCTGTAATTAAGATAGCAACAGCAGGTTTTTTCTTGTCTTTTGGTAAGGTTAATGTACCTGCAAGCTGTATATTATTGGCTTTTTTATTTTTAAATGTAATTTCTTCACTAAGATAAGGATAAGGTTTTACGGGTTCTTGTGGTTTTTTCTTTTCAAGTGTTTTTTCTGTTTTTTGATGTGATAAATTTAAAGGAAAATCCATTCCACTTTGAGAGAATGTTCCTTTTATAATGTCTTTTTGCAGTTTTCCTGTAAAGGATAACATCATGTTTTTAATAGAAATTGTAATGCCTTTTTCATCTACACTAGTTTTATCCGTTGCAATATTAAAAGCATTTTGATCTGGACTATCCATAGTTGAGATGTAATTATCATCCGTTTTGGTAACATGGAAATTAATTCTTAATTTCTGACTTTGAACTGCTATTTTACCGTACCAATCACCTGAATAATCTTGAGCGAAAATATTGGTTACAAATAAAAAGAAACTTAAAATAAAAGTAATTACAATGCGTATCATGATTTTTAGTTTTAAAATTATGCTACAAATTTAAACGTAACATCTGGTAAATTTACTAAAAATATGATGAGTGGTATTTTTGGATAGGTGAGTGGTAGGAATGGATATCTCGCAAAGACGCAAAGCTGAAACGACAAAAAAGCTATCATTTTTTAAAAATCAACTCCATAATGTGTTCCATATTATAAAAAAGATAAATGATAACAAATAGTAAAATAACCAAAAGGAATCCTCTTTTGTTATTGGTTTTTTTTCGTTGATTTAATCGTTTAAATTGCATTATATTATTTTAAAACTAATCTAAAAACAATATCAAATTCATCATTAATAAATTTGTCTTTTAGGTTAGCAAAGAATTTTTTAGATTTATATTTTACACCAAAATCAGTTCTATCTATTTTAATAATGCCACTTTTAAGATAATTCTTACCATCTTTCTGAATTTTAGTAGCTGTAAAGCTGATTTTTTTAGTAATATCTTTAATGGTTAAATTTCCTTCAATTTTAAATTGCCCTTCTTTATCCGTTTCTACTTTAATAATTTTAAATTTAGCTGTTGGAAACATTGCTACATTAAAAAAGTCGGTGCTTTTTAAATGATTTTCTAAATCGGATTTATCACCTGCATCTTGTAAGTCTCTATTTTTTATAGAAGTCATATCTAGAACAACTGTTCCTCCAATTAACTGATCACCTTCAAATTTAAAATTAGACGATTTTACATTGATAGTTCCTGTGTGTGAACCTGTTGGTTTATAGCCTTTCCAAACAACTACTTGCTTGGTTGTTTCTTGTTTTTTTACAACTTCTTTAACTTCTTTTGTTGGTTTTACTGTGTCTTTAATCTTTTCTTTAGTGCAAGAGCTGAAAATTATAAATAGTAAAATCAGTGCGAATATTGAATTTTTCATTTTTTATATTTTAGTAGTGAAAAACAAAAATAAACTATTTAGAATGATTACAAATAAAATTCTTAATATTTTTTATAAAAATAGAAAAGTCCTGACTTATAATAAATCAGGACTTTTTTAAATTATAAAGGTTTTAAATTATTTAAAATCTTTAGCTAGTTCAGATACTTCATCTCCTGTTACTGTTTTAACTTTAACATCTTTTTTACCGTTTGTTGTAGTAGTTGTAGTAATAACAGTGGCATTTTTTTCGCCGTTTTCTTCTTTAATTAAAACTTTTACTGTTTTATCAACATCATTTGACATGTTTGAAGCGATTAACGTAGTATTTTCAACAGTTGTGGTACTTGCATGTTCTTCGGTATGACCTCCTAAAATTGGAGCAATCACTAATCCGATAAGGCAAGTTAATTTAATTAAAATATTCATTG
>CAZYKN010000152.1:0-5479 GCA_964648135.1 uncultured Flavobacteriaceae bacterium | reverse complement strand
CGTAGAAATGGATTACGAATTGACTGGTTCTACAGATAATTTAGATAATATTCCTTTTGCATTGGCAAACTTTTTTAGATATACTGGTACTTATCATTCCGATTCTTGGGGTTCTTTTTGGTCAGAACTTAATGGTCAAATTCAACTATTAAGACCTGTACCTATCGCTATTCACAACAGTGCAAATAATGAAGGTCATGTAATGGTAGCTAATGGATTTAGACAAATAGGAAATGCACCTTATTATTATATAAATTGGGGTTGGTATGATGTAGATCCTACTAATAATGCTTGGTATAATATTCAGAGTTGGCAAGCAGGAGATCAAGGTTATGATGTTATTGATGGTGCTATTTTTTATATGTTACCAGAACCTCAAATAATGAGTATCACACCAAACGGTACAGGAGATGATTTTGTAGTGTCTTGGGAAGTGAGTAACCAATTAAATTGGAATGAATTTACTTTAGAACAAAAAGTAGATCAAGATGCAAATTGGACAGAAGTTGCTTCTGGAATTACTCAAAAAAATTATACTATTACCAATCCTACAGGAAATGTATATCAGTTTAGAGTTAAAGCAAAAGTGGATGGTAGTTATTACCAAAACTCATGGTCAGAAGTTGAAGTATATGCCAAAAACGGAACATACAATGGTTATGCAAGTTTTGAAAGTAATCAATTGTATGCTTATGCAAAACAAACACCAGATAATGCTTTAGATTTTACAGGTGATTACACTTTTGAAACTTGGCTTAGAGTACATCCTGGAAACCAAAGTGGAGATGTAATTATGGATGAAAAGAATGTATTTGGTTTTACCATAGAAGAAGTTACTGCTACAGATTATTCCGTTCAATTTAAAAACTTTACCAATAATATGACCTTAAACTCTAATGCTTCAGGCACTAAACCGCTAAATGATACTTGGGTACATGTTGCGGTTTCAAAAACAGGAAACACTGCTAAATTATTTATTGATGGAGTATTGAGAGATACAGCTACTAGTGGATTTAATCTAACAGCTTCTGATAATTACTTAAATATTGGTGAAAAATATCACGGTAGTTATTCTTCATGGATAGTTGCAGATATGGATCAATTGAGAATTTCTACAATTGGACGATACGCTACGGCATTTACACCAAACCAAGCAACAGACTTTACTACAGATGCTAATACAACTGCTTATTTTACCTTTCAAAATGTACATAAAGTGCGTTTAAAAGATGAAATGCACAACATTAGTGTAGTGGTAAAAAATGCAGCAAATTATGTGCAATGGAAATTAGATACTTCTTCTACTGCAGCTGTAAATCAGCAAGAATTTAATACTATTTTACAAGTATATCCAAATCCAACAGCAGACTATTTAAACATTGATTATAGTGCAAATCAGTCAATCAATTTAAAAGATTTGTCTTTTGTTTTATACAATGAAAACGGACAACAAGTAAAAGCATTTAAAGTTACTCCAGAAAACAATAAAATTGATTTAAGCACCTTAACTAGTGGTGTTTATTTCTTAAATGTTAAAGGAAAAAACTTGAGTGCTACACAACAAATTATAAAAAAATAACAAAAACGGAGTTGGTGTAACAGCCAACTCCACATTAATTAACCTTTTTAAAACAAAAATTATGATAAAAAAATTACTTTTAGTATTAACAATTGCTTTTGCAACTTATCAAGTAAATGCACAAAGCCAATACGTGTTGCAATTTGATGCAGCAACCGAAAATCAATCTATTAAATACAATGATGATGCTACAACAAGTATGATGGATGGCGCAACAGATTATACTTTTGAAATGTGGGTAAAACCAAATTCAAATAGTGCTTCTGGTGAAGTTTGGTTAGGAATGAGAAATATGGCAAGAATTACCTTTTGGTCTAATAACAGATTTTACTTTACGCATAAAGATAATAGTACAGGTACTGTTTCAAACACATTCTATAATTCAACTAATAATGCGATTACTTTAAACGAATGGAATCACATTGCAGTTATTTGTAATTCTACCGATGGAGCAAACGGTTCTATTAAATTATATGTGAATGGAGTAGATGTTACTGCAAGTGCTTATGACGCTAATCCGTTAGTTGGTGGTGATGCTAATAACGATGTTTTTGTGAGTTATGGTGGTGGTGATTACTCTAATATGATGGCAAGAGAAATCCGTATTAAAAAAACAGCAGAAGATGTTGCAAATTTACATACAGATTTAGCAGATGCAAACTATACAACAGATGCAGATACTGCTGTTTTGTTTAATTTTGCAGAAGGTACTGGTTTAACAACAGTAAATGCTGTAAGTGGTGTTGATGCAAACTTTGGTTTTGGTGGAGCTCACTATCCAACTTGGGTTTCATTCTCTTCAACTTTATCAGTTAAAAATAACACTTTAACAAACTTTAATGTATATCCAAATCCTGCTTATGATGTAATAAACATCCAAACAGAAGAAGCTATTAAAAACGTATCTATCTTTAATATTTTAGGAAAAATGGTCTATTCAAACAACCAATCAACCATAAATGTGGCTAACTTAAATAGCGGAATTTACTTAGTAAAAGTAGAAACATCTAACGGAATAGGAACGAAAAAATTAGTGATAAGATAATTTCTTATACCAATTCTATTTCAAAATGCGCTAAATAAATTTGAAAGCCTATTCAATTTGAGTAGGCTTTTTACGTTTTATTACTACCAAATCAATATTTTTTATATTATGAAAATCACTCAAAAACTCAGTATTATAATTCTCTTTTTGTTTACACAATTAGGATTTTCTCAAGACTATTATTTTAAGCAGTATCAGCCTTTTAATAAAAGTATTCCTACACCAGAAGCCTTTTTAGGCTATAAAATAGGTGATTTTCATACCAGACACGATCAAATTGTGGCTTATATTGAAAAATTGGCTGCTTTATCAGATAGAGCGCATGTTGAGGTTTATGGTTACACCAATGAGCATCGTAAATTGTTGATGCTTACCATCACTTCTCCAGAGAATTATGCGCAAATCAATTCCATTAAAGAAAAACATTTACAAGTAGTTAATGGCAAAAATATAGATTACAATCAATTGCCTATTTTTATTAATTTAGGCTATAATGTACACGGAAATGAGCCTTCTGGTGCAGAAGCTGCTTTGCTTACTGCTTATACCTTGGTAGCATCTACAAATCCTAAAGTGTTAGATTATTTAAATAAATCCATTGTGTTTTTAGATCCTGTTATTAATCCTGATGGAAGAGATCGTGCCGCAAATTGGTTTAATAGATACAAAGGCTATCCATTAATTAAAGATAAATTTGATATAGAACATAATGAATCTTGGCCAATGGGAAGAACCAATCATTATCAATTTGATTTAAATAGAGATTTATTATTGGCAGTACAGCCCGAAAGTAAAGCTCGTTTAAAATGGTATTATACTTGGCGACCAAATGTAATTACCGATTTTCATGAAATGGGTTCTAAAAAAACATTCTTTTTTGAACCTAAACCAGAGTCTGCTTCTTTGAATCCTGTTACTCCAAATGAGAATTATGCGCTTACTAAAAAGTTTTCAAAAGCGTATGTTGATGCGTTTAACAAATTAGGTTCGTTATATTTCACTAAAGAAATTTACGATGCTACATATCCTGGTTACGGTTCAACGTATGCAGATTTACAAGGTTCGCTAGCTATTCTTTTTGAACAGGCTAGTGTTAGAGGTCATTTAATTGAATCTCAAAATGGTGATTTAAGTTTTCCTTTTGCTATTAGAAATCAGTTTACTGCTAGTATGACAACAGTAAATGCAGCTATTTTAAATAAAGAGATGTTGTATTCTTATCAGCATAAATTTTATGATAAAGTAAGTACAAACGCAAAAAAATCGAATGTAAAAGGCTATGTTTTTGGAGATAATTACGATAAAAATAGAACCAACTATTTTATTGATTTATTGTTAAAACATCACATAAAAGTTTATCCATTAAAAGAAGAGCTAACCAAAGGAAAGACAACTTTTAAAAAAGGATTTTCTTATATAGTTCCTACCAATCAACAGCAAAATTTAATGGTAAGAACTATGTTTGAAACCAATAGAAAATATAGAGATAGTGTGTTTTATGATGCGTCTTCTTGGTCTGTTGCTAATTTCTACAACATGAAATACGAAAAAGTTTCTACTGTAAATTTAAGCAATTCCATTACAAAAAAAACGAATATCATAAATTTAAAAGACTTTAAAAAGAGCGATTATGCCTATTTAATTTCTTGGGATGATTACAATGCGCCTGCTTTATTGTATGAGCTGTTAGATAAAGGAATTGGAGTAAAAATTGCTAAAAAAACCCTTACAACAATAGCCAATAAGGAGAAAGTTACCTTTGATAGAGGTTCTATGTTAATTCCGTTAATGATACAAAATAAAAAGAGTGATGAAGTGTATAAAATACTTACTGAATCTTGTGCAAAATATAAAATTCAAGCTTATGCTGTAAATAATGGTTATAGTATTAAAGGTTTGGATTTAGGAAGTATCAATATTACTAGAATTTCTAAACCTAAAGTAATGATGCTTTTTGGTGCAGGAGTTGCTGCTTATGAATCTGGTGAAGTATGGCAATTGTTTGAACAACGTATGCACATGCCAATTGTTAAAGTGCCTGTTGCTATTTTTGGAAGAGTAGATTTGCAAAAATACAATACCATTGTGATGGTTTCTGGCTCTTACAACCAATTAAACGATTTAAACAAACAAGCTCTAAAAAATTGGATTTCTTTAGGAAACACACTCATTACAACTAGAGGAGGAAGCACTTGGGCAATAAATAATGGTATCGTAAATGAGCAATTTATCACCAAACAAATAGATTCTACTTTTAAGAGATTACCATATAAAGATGCAAGAGGAACGTATGGAAAACAACGTATTGGAGGAGCTATTTTTAAAGTAGATTTAGATATTTCGCATCCTGTTGCTTATGGTTATCACGATGAAACTATTCCTGTATATAAAAACAATAGTATATTTATAAAACCGAGTAAAAATCCGTTTTCAACGGTTGCCATGTACACTAAAAATCCACATATTGATGGTTATGTAACCCAAGAAAACATAGATAAATATATTACAAAATCGGCTGCTATTATTGTAAGTCCGTTAGGTAGAGGAAGAGTGGTATTATTTGCTGATAATCCAAATTTTAGAGGTGCTTGGTATGGTACAAATAAGTTGTTTATGAATGCTATCTTTTTTAGAGATTTGATTTCAATTCCGTAATAATTTATGGCATAAGACCTCACAGGTTTTTAAAACCTGTGAGGTTAAACTCATACTTTTATTTTGTCATTTTTGCCTTCGTAGGAATGATAAGTGAAATCAACTTTAATAGAGAAAAGTATGAGTTTGCCTTGACCCATTAAATTTGCAGTAAAACGGGAAAAGATAAATAATTTATAGCGTATTTTGATGTTGAATTG
>CAZYKN010000151.1:0-5506 GCA_964648135.1 uncultured Flavobacteriaceae bacterium | reverse complement strand
TGGATACAATCCGTTTTTAACTTTTCCATCTCTTTGATGTGAAGTTGAAGCATAACTACCAGCTACAAAAAAGTCTATTTTATCATAAGAAAATTGTAATTGAGCATAGCCATCTAATTTAGAAGACGTGATATTATAATCATAATTAAAACGTTCTCCTTCTTTTACTTTTCTGTTAGGATTGTTTAAATCAAATTGACCTGCATCTCCACTTTCATAGGCACTTATATTTTCAAAATATTGAGCTCCTAATAAATCTAACATTTCAGCATAATTATCAGAATTTAATTGTGAATAATTTACTCTTGCATTTAAAGTTATATTATCGGTCAATTCTGTAGTTAGATTTGTATTAGCAGATATTGTAGTATCATTATTTACATCGTTATATTGATAATAAGCGGCATTTCCATTAACAGTATAATTGGCTTGATACATTGCATTCCAATCTATTTGTCCATCGTTTTGAAAAGCGGTTAATTTATCAAAATATTCTTGATAATCTGGACCCGAACTATGTGCAAGTGCATAACTAGGTAATTTTTGATAATAGGTTGGATCTGGATTTAAAACGCCAAAATATCCTAATCTACTATTACTAATATATCCCATTTGATAAGCTACATTGGTTTGTAAAGTAGTTTTATCATTCATAGTCCAATAATGGCTTAAAATAACCATTGGTTCAGAAATTTCTTTCATTCTTGAATTGCGGTTTTTACCGTCTTGTCTTCCCCAATAGGCATTGTATTTTGTGCCTCGTAAGTCATAAACTTCTTGAGTATTTGGAGATGATTTTCCTCTACGGTTAAAGGTATGGAAAGCAGTAATTCCAAAACTGTGTTTGTCGTTTATTTTCTTTTCAGCCGAAATATAACCAGACCAAGCGTTGTAAGAACTTCCTTCATAATAACCTTCTTGAGCATATCTTCTAGAAGCAGAAACGCTTAATGCCCAACCTTTATCATTCATACCAGAATTGTATGTTCCCATAACTCTACCAGAATAATTACGGTTAGTTGAAGCCACAGAAATACGAGAACCTTTACGTTGTTGAGAAGCTCTTGTATTAAAATAAGTAGAACCTAAAACACCACCAAAAGTTTTATCTGATGCTGCTAAACCATTCGCAAATTCTTGGTTTCTTAAAACGTCATTTAGTCCTCCCCAATCTGACCATTGTGGTCTTCCTGTGGCAACTTTATTCATTTTAATACCATTCATTAATACTTCACCGTTTTCAGAATCATAACCTCTTACTCTAAACCAAGGAAAGTTAAATGCTGCTGCACGAGAAAATACATCTTTAGATGATTGTAATAATCCTGCTGTATTATCAGCAGCACCTTCATCATCAGAGAGTTCATCATCAGATAAAGAGATGGTACTATCATCTTCTTCTATCTGAAAATCTTTATAGAAAAGAATTTTACCTAAGTTAATTTCTTTTCCTTTTAAGTTTAACGGAAACTGTTGTGTTTCAAAACCATTTTTACTGATTTTCACCACTTGTTTACCATCAGGAACACCTTTTAGCACAAAAACACCATCAGCGGAGGTTTTTTGTGAGTTGTTTGTTCCTTCTACAGAAACCATTACATCAGCAATACCTTTTTCAGTTTCAGAATTAACTACTTTACCTTTTACCGTATTTTGAGCAGTTAAACCATAAAATGAAAAAATACTGAGCAATGCTACAATAATTTGTTTTTTCATTATTCTTATTTATAATTATTATTAATATTTGTATTTATTATAATACACTTTCTCAACGTACAAAAATACTACATTATAAATGAACTAAATGTTAATTTTCTAAAATGTTTAAGGCGTTTTTTAATTATTAAACTAATGATTTCACTTTAAAAACCATCAGTTACTCATAATAAATCATTTAAAAAAACCCATTGATAATCAGATTATAAGTTTATTTTTGCGCGCTTAAAATCTCACTACTACAATTATGAACGCATTTATTCAAAAACACGCCAATAACGCAAAAAATGATATTTTATCTGGAATGACTGTCGCTTTAGCCTTAGTTCCAGAAGCTGTTGCCTTTGCTTTTGTTGCTGGTGTTGATCCATTAGTTGGTTTATATGCTGCTTTTATGATTGGTTTAATAACTGCTATTTTTGGAGGAAGACCTGGAATGATTTCTGGTGCAACAGGTGCTTTAGCTGTGGTTATGGTGTCGTTGGTTGCTCAAGGAAATGAATTAGGTACAGATGGTGAAAATTTAGGATTATATTACCTCTTTGCAACGGTTATTCTTATGGGAATTATTCAAATGTTAGCAGGAATTTTTAAGCTTGGTAAGTTTGTAAGATTAATACCTCATCCTGTAATGATGGGATTTGTAAATGGTTTAGCTATTGTTATTTTTCTTTCACAACTCAATATGTTTAAAGAAAATGTAATAGATCAATTTGGTAATAATACTATTGAAACTGTATCTACTCAAAAAATAATGAACATTACTAATGATGGTGTATATGATGCAAATACGGGCAATCCAATGTTTATTTTAAAAGATCAAAAATTATATTTACCTTATGATAGTAAACAGCCTTCTTATGAAATAATTGGTCATCAAGTATATGATTTAAAAACTAAAAAAGTTAAGTTTAATATTGAAAACGATGGTATTTATCAAATAGAAAAAAAAGGATTGGTTAAAAAATGGCTTCCAAAAAGTAAATTATTACTCATGCTTGGTTTGGTGTTATTAACCATGGCATTGATGTACTTTTTACCTAAAATATCTAGTAAAATTCCTGATGGTTTAGTTGCAATTGTAGTGGTTTCTGCTATTGTAATTTTTGGAAAATTAGATGTTGCTACTGTTGGAAGTTTTATTAAAGCAGGTGGTGGAGAAGGATTAAAAGGAGGTTTGCCTCAATTTCAATGGGATTTATTTAACAAAGTACCTTTTAATTGGAAAACCATTCAGTTTATTGGTCCTTATGCTGTAATTTTAGCAGCAATAGGCTTAATAGAATCATTAATGACCTTAAATTTAATTGATGAATTAACAGAAACTAGAGGGAATTCTAACAAAGAGTGTATTGCGCAAGGTGGTGCAAATATTGTAACAGGATTATTTGGAGGAATGGGTGGTTGTGCCATGATTGGTCAATCTTTAATTAATATAAAAGGTGGTGGTAGAAACAGGTTGTCTGGTATTACCGCTGCTGTTTTATTGCTTATTTTTATTTTATTTGCCTCTGGACTGATAGAACAAGTACCTATTGCAGCTCTAGTTGGAGTAATGTTTATGGTAGTTATTGGAACTTTTGCTTGGTCTAGTTTTAGAATTTTGGGTAAAATACCTTTAGCAGATGCGTTGGTTTTAATAACGGTTTCTTTGGTAACTGTTTGGAAAGATTTAGCCATTGCTGTTATTGTGGGAATAATTATGTCTGCACTTGTATTTGCATGGGAAAATGCCAAACGTATTAGAGCAAGGAAACGCTTTAAACCAAACGGAACAAAAGTATATGACATTTATGGTCCGTTATTTTTTGGAAGTATTCAAGCCTTCAATGCCAAATTTGATGTAAAAAATGATCCTGAACATATAGAAATAGATTTTCTTGAATCTAAAGTAACCGATCATTCTGCTCTTGAAGCTATCTTTAATTTAGTAGCACGTTATGAAAAATTAGGAAAACAAGTTAAATTAAAACACTTGTCTGAAGAGTGTAAAGATTTAATGACTAAAGCCTCTCCAAAATTAGTTCAGGTTATAGAAGAAAGTATAGATGATCCTAGATATCATGTAATGGCTAAAGATGATTTTATATAGTTTTTAAAATTTTAAAAACCCACAATTAATTTTAGTCTAAAAAATGAACAGTTAAACTATGGCTGTATCTTCTTTTTTTATACTCAATACATTATCAACATTATAGTAAGATCTACCGTAATTAGTTCGTACATCTTCACCTAATTTTTTAGCAATTTGGTTGGTTAATAACACCACCAATTCCTCTTCTTTATTTGGATAAGATAAATCTACTCCAGAATCTAACAATTTTTTCCCTTTTGTTTGATGATTGTGTCGTCTGTCTTGATAATGATCTTCATCGTATAATTCATGATAACAATGAATAATTTCATGTGCAAATAATGCTAAAGGTGAATTAAATCCTTGATTTTTAGTTGTAAACCGTTTTTTTACATTTTTTCTAAAAGTAGCTCCTTGTTTATCGTTAAAAAAAATAGTGTTTGTTGCTGGTTGATATTGGTTTTTATGAAATTGCTTAATATAAATTGGTTCCGTAGTTCTATCAACCAAAATATCTAAAATATTCACTTGATCATTTCTTTTATACGATTTTATTTTATCGTAATCAACCAATAAAAGGTCATTTTCGTATAAATAATCTAAAGCGACAAGCGTGTTAATAAGGAAATGATTATCTATTTTTCTAAAATCTCTTCGGTAAACATAGTTGTACTTAAATTGTTTGTTATTATAAAGAATAATCATGGTTTCTATTTTATTGCAATTTAGTATTTTTGTTGAAAATATTCAATAATAGTAAAATAATTTTATGAAAGTAGCAGTAGTTGGAGCAACAGGAATGGTTGGGAATATCATGTTAAAAGTATTAGCAGAACGCAATTTTCCTATAACGGAATTATTAGTTGTTGCATCAGAAAAATCGGTTGGAAAAAAAGTACAATTTAAGAATAAAGATTTTACAGTCATTGGATTAGAAGCAGCGGTAAATCAACAACCAGATTTAGCAATTTTTTCTGCTGGAGGAGCAACTTCGTTAAAATGGGCTCCAAAATTTGCAGCTGTTGGCACAACGGTTGTAGATAATTCTTCTGCTTGGAGAATGGATGAAACCAAAAAATTGGTTGTTCCAGAAATCAATATAAATAAAGTAACTAAAGAAGATAAAATTATTGCTAATCCAAACTGTTCTACTATACAAATGGTGTTAGCACTTGCTCCATTACACAAAAAATATACTATTAAGCGTTTGGTGGTTTCTACTTACCAATCCATTACAGGAACAGGCGTAAAAGCTGTTCAACAATTAGAAAATGAATTTCAAGGTATTGATGGAGAGATGGCTTATCCTTATCCTATTCATAAAAATGCTATTCCACATTGCGATGTTTTTGAAGAAAACGGATATACCAAAGAAGAAATGAAATTGGTTAGAGAAACACAAAAAATATTAAATGATAATACCATTGCTGTTACGGCAACTGCCGTTAGAATTCCTGTTGTTGGTGGTCATAGTGAAGCGGTAAATGTGGAGTTTGAAAACGATTTTGATATTAAAGAACTCAAACAACTTTTAGCAACATCAGAAGGAATTGTTGTAGAAGATGATTTAGAAAATAATAAATATCCTATGCCAATTTATGCCGAAGGAAAAGATGCCGTTTTTGTAGGAAGAATACGTAGAGATTATTCACAGCCAAAAACTTTAAATATGTGGATTGTATCAGATAATTTACGAAAAGGAGCTGCAACAAATGC
>CAZYKN010000150.1:0-5531 GCA_964648135.1 uncultured Flavobacteriaceae bacterium | reverse complement strand
GCATAACCTAATTCTGCTATAAGAATTTCGGTTGCTGGATCTCTGGGTTCAATAATAAAGGTGTAGGAAATGTATGTTGTCATGTATTACATTGCTTTTATTATATCCACAAACAATTCCGCTTTTAAAGCTGCACCACCAATTAAACCACCATCAACATCTGGTTTACCAAAAATTTCTTTGGCATTGGCTGGTTTTACGCTTCCTCCGTATAAAATGGTAACATCATTCGCTACGGTTTCGTTATAATTTTCTTTGACTAAATTACGGATAAATTCGTGCATTTCTTGCGCTTGATCTGGACTAGCAGTCATACCTGTACCAATTGCCCAAACAGGTTCGTAAGCCAAAACAATATTTTTCCAAGCACTTGCTTCTAAATGAAATAAGGCATTGGTTAATTGTGAAGCAACCACTTTAAAATGATTTTCAGCTTTTCTATCTTCTAATTCCTCACCAAAACAAAAAATAACTTCCATATTTTTATTCATTGCTTGATCTACTTTTTTCTTTAACAAAGCATCATCTTCTCCAAAATAAGCACGTCTTTCTGAATGACCTAAAAGTGTAATATGAACACCAATATCTTTTAACATAAGCGCAGATACTTCGCCTGTAAAAGCACCACTATCTGCAAAGTGCATATTCTGACTTGCATATTCAATTTTACTATTGTTATTATTAGAAACTACTGCATCTAAATTAACACATACAGGTGCTACAATCACTCTGTTTTCGCCTAATTCTAATCCGTTTAATTTAGCAGAAATTTCGTTTATTAACTGAATTGATTCTGTTTTATTCAAATTCATTTTCCAGTTTCCTGCTACTATTTTTTTTCTCATTTTTAAAATGTTAAATTTTGAATCTTAAATGCTAAATTATTTATCTAACTGTATTATTTTTATGATATTTTCATCAGTAAATTCGATAGCTTTATACAGTTTAATTGTACCATCTTTACCAACAATCATATATCTTGGTATCCAATCTAAATCTATTGTTTTACAAAAGATACTTTCTTTCCATTTTTTAGTGAATAAGTAATGATCTGCTTCTAAATTATACTTTTTAATGGCATCTTTCCATAAAACCGAAGTTCTATCCAATGATAACATCACATAAACAACCTCTTTTTCTTGCGCTTGTAATTTTTGTAATTTTGGAATACTTCCTACACAATCTGAACACCACGAAGCCCAAATATCAATAAAAATAGTTTTTCCTTTATGTTTTTCAAGAATATCTTTAAACTGAACCATTGCTCCATTTTGGCTAACAAAATATTCATCTAAAGCGGTTTTATTAAAATTTTTTGGTTGTTGTGCAAAGCTTATCATTGAAATGATTAAAGCTAAAAAGGTGATTGTTTTTTTCATTTTTAAAAAATTATTATACCACTATTGTGGATGTTATTATTAACTACAACTAGAGAAGCAAAAAACGTGCCTTTAAATTGTTTTTATTCTTGGATCTAACCATCCATAAATTACATCTACAAAGATATTGATAATTATAAACATAGACGCTATGATTATTGACGAACCTATAATTACAGGATAATCTTTTTGATTTAAAGCATTAATAATCTCTTTTCCTAAGCCATTCCATCCAAAAATATACTCTACAAATACGGCTCCTGCCAACAAGGAAGCAAACCAGCCAGATATTGCAGTAACTACAGGATTTAAAGCGTTTTTTAAAGCGTGTTTTTTAATAATTTGAAGTTGAGATAAGCCCTTTGCTTTAGCAGTTCTTATATAATCTTGTCCTAAAACTTCCAACAAAGAATTTTTTGTTAGTGGAATAATTACCGCTAACGGACGAATACCTAAAACAATAGCAGGAAGTATTAAGTTTTTTAACTGAATAAATTGTCCATTACCAAAATCATCTATTGCATATAAACTGCCTGTCATGTTAAGATGTGTGTATTTGTGTAAAACAAAACCAAAAAACCAAGCAAATAAGATTGCCGAAAAAAACGAAGGTACACTCATACCAATAATACTAATTACAGCTACTATTTTATCAAAAAAAGTGTCTTTATATAAGGCTGATAAAATTCCGAATACAATACCAATAACAATAGCAATTAGAATAGAAAGTACTGCTAAAACTACCGTATTTGGAAGGGTTTCTGCTATAATGGAGCTCACTTTTTTTCCGCTTTTAGCATAAGATTCACGCAAATAAGGATATTTTAAAGCGAGTGTAGTCTTTCCAATAGAAAACAATTTTATAGCTGTGTATTTTTTACTTTCTAAAGAAGTGAAATCAGTTATGTTTTTACTATGAAATGAGATTGGTGATAAATCATTCAAATATAACAAATATTGAGTAAAAATAGGTTTATCAAAGCCGTATTTTTTTTTAATGGCTTGTAATTGTTCGTTATCTTCGTGTTGTCCTTGCATCATTTGAGCAGAATCACCCGGAATTTTATGTAAGATAAAAAAGATGACCGTTACTACGCCAAAAAGCGTAATAAAACCGTAGGCTAATTTATAGATTAATCTTTTAAACACATTGTAAATTTTAGCAAATGTACTGAAGATTTGTTGATTTGTTAATTTGTTGCAATGAAAATATGTAATTTTGCAATAAATCCATTTATCATGACCAAAGCACAACTCGTTGAACAAATTAAAAAGAAAAAATCGTTTTTATGTATAGGATTGGATGTGGATTTAGAAAAAATTCCGCAATTTTTATTAAAAAAGGAAGATCCTATTTTTGAGTTTAATAAAGCGATAATTGATGCTACTCATGATTTAGTTGTTGCCTATAAACCAAACATTGCTTTTTATGAAGCCTATGGTTTAAAAGGGTGGAAATCACTTAAAAAAACCATTGATTACCTCAACCAAAATTATCCAGAAATTTTTACTATTGCCGATGCTAAACGTGGTGATATTGGCAATACTTCTACCAGATATGCCAAAGCTTTTTTTGAGGATTTAAACTTTAATTCTCTTACCGTTGCTCCTTATATGGGAAGCGATTCGGTTGAACCTTTTTTGGCATTTAAAGATAAATTTACCATTTTACTTGCTTTAACTTCAAATAAAGGTGGATTAGATTTTCAAGGCTTACAAACAGGTGATTTAAAAGTCTATGAGCAGGTTTTAAAAACAGCTTTAACTTGGAAAAATTCAGATAATTTAATGTTTGTGGCTGGTGCTACTAAAGCGGAATTTTTTAAAGGTATCAGAAAAATTGTTCCTAATCATTTTTTACTTGTTCCTGGTATTGGAGCACAAGGTGGAAATCTCAAAGAAGTTTGTAAATATGGTTTAACCGATGATATTGGTTTACTCATCAACTCTTCAAGAGGAATTATTTATGCTTCTAACAAAACCGATTTTGCAGAAAAAGCTAGAGAAAAGGCTTTATTGTTACAAGAGGAAATGAAAATATACATACTCACACCGAGACTCAAAGTCTCGGTGTGAGTAAAAAAATCACCCAAAAATAGCATGGTAAATATCACTCCCAAAAACGAGCACCATAAGTGACATTACAATAATAAATCCTACAATTTGTGCATATTCTAACACTTTTTCTGAGGCTGGTTTACCAGTAATCATTTCGTATAACAAAAAGACAATATGACCTCCATCTAAAGCAGGAATTGGTAATAAATTAAGGAATGCCAACCATACAGAAAACATTGCCATAAACTTCCACACAAAATGCCAATCCCAAGTTGGTGACATTACACCTACAATACCAATAGGTCCTTTCATGTGTTTATAACCTTGCACTTTTTTATTAAAGACCAATTTAAACTGTCTTACTTGCATTACCAAAACATTGATTGTTTCTTTAAAACCTTGAGGTATTGACTCTATAAAACCATATTTTTTGGTAATATTTGCATCTTTAAACAAGTCTATATTAGGCGAAACACCTATTTTTGCACTATCTGGAACATGAATGTTTAAATTTACTAATGCGTTACTTCGTTTTGCAACCACTTGTAAATCCTTATTTTTATTATTGTGAATTTCATTGACTAAATCTTGCCAATACGCAATGGATTTATCGTTAATTTTAACAATTTCATCACCAACTTCTAATCCTGCTTTTTGCGCAGTATATCCAGCTCCTACTCGTCCTATTTTAGCAGGAATAGCTTCAGAAATAAAGCTTTTACCTTGATTTTCTAAGACTAATTTTTTAATTTCATCTTTTAAAGGAAAGCTTACTTTTTGTCCTTTTCTATTTACCGTCATTTTTTCTCCTAAGAGAATAGCAATGGGAGTATTTTTAAATTTTTTAATGGGTTTTCCATCAACCGAAACAATTTTATCTCCTTTTTGAATACCTAACTGTTCTCCTACCTCATCTACATAAACGCCATAAGGCAATTTACTATTATCAATATAATTTTCTCCATAATACATCAACATAGCACTATAAATAAACCAAGCTAAAAAGAAGTTTACCGTAACACCACCAATCATAATAATTAAACGTTGCCAAGCTGGTTTTGAGCGAAATTCCCAAGGTTGTGGAGGTAATTTCATTTGCTCTTTATCCATAGATTCATCAATCATTCCTGCAATTTTTACGTAACCACCAAAAGGAATCCATCCAATTCCGTATTCAGTTCCGCCAATTTTCTTTTTAAATAAAGAGAATTTATAATCAAAAAATAAATAGAATTTTTCTACTTTAGTTTTAAAGTATTTCGCAGGTAAAAAATGTCCTAATTCGTGTAAGATAACCAACACAGAAATAATAAAAACGAACTGTGCAATCTGGATTAATAATGTCATTAATAAGTATTTTAATTATAAAAAACGCAAAAATACGTTTTTATATATAGAACTCTTTAAACTTTTTAAATTTCCTAAAAAATAATCATATCTTTTCAACTCATTTCAATATGTAAATAGTATCTATTTTTAAAGTATCTTTGCCAAATATGAAACCACTAAAACCATCTTTAGAAGAGTTGCCAAAACTTGCTCAAGAAAAGCAAAAGGAAAGCAAACAATTTTTTAAATTATTAAAACGTAGAACACCCAAAAACTTAGATTACTTGGTAAGTGATTTGCATGATAAAGAATTTGAAAAAACAGATTGTTTGACTTGTGCTAACTGCTGCAAAACTACTAGTCCTATTTTTACACATACAGACATTACACGTATTGCAAAACATTTAAAGATGAAAGAGATGCAATTTATTGATAAATATTTAGAAAATGATGAAGATGAATTTATGGTTTTAAAAGAAGCTCCTTGTGCATTTTTAGATACTGATAATTCGTGTTTTATTTATGATGTAAGACCTAAAGCATGTAAAGAATATCCGCATACTAACAGAAAAAAGTTTATTCAATTGGCTGAATTAACGGTAAAAAATACAGAAATTTGTCCTGCAGCATACAATATTGTGGAAGCACTTAAAGAAAATTTATTAGAAAGCTTAGACCGAAAAGGAAAGAGTAAACGGAAACGTATTTAAAGCCACGAATTACACAAATTTTCACGAATTATTAATTTTCACAGATTACTCTATG
>CAZYKN010000149.1:2783-5566 GCA_964648135.1 uncultured Flavobacteriaceae bacterium | reverse complement strand
AGGTGATGAAGATGGCAAACAATCATGGATTTATATTGTTCAAAATTACAGATTACCCAAAGCAATCACTGCAATTTTAGTAGGAAGCGGTTTGTCTGTAAGTGGCTTATTGATGCAGACTTTGTTTAAAAATCCGCTTGCTGGTCCTTTTGTTTTAGGAATTAGTTCTGGTGCGAGCTTAGGTGTTGCAATATTAATTTTAGGTACCTCTTTTTTTGGTTTATCTGCAATTGCAATCTCTAATATAGGCGTTGCAATAGCTTCAAGTTTAGGTGCTTTTTTAGTTTTGTTAGCGGTGATGATTGTTGCACAAAAAGTACGAAATACCATGTCCATTTTAATTATTGGCTTAATGTTTGGAAGCCTAACGAGTGCAGTAATTAGTGTGTTAGCTTATTTTAGTTCAGCCGAACAATTACAACAGTATTTGTTTTGGAGTTTTGGAAATTTAGGCAATTTATCATGGAGTGAATTGGCTTTGTTTTTTAGTATGTACTGTATTGGAATGGTTGCTGTAATATGGATCATTAAACCACTTAATTTATTACTTTTAGGTGTTCATTATGCTAAAAGTTTAGGTGTTCATATTAAAAAAACACGAAATATCATTTTGTTAATAACCGCTTTACTTACAGGTGTTATCACCGCTTTTTCTGGTCCTATTGCTTTTGTAGGATTAGCAGTTCCTCACTTAGCGAAACTTATTTTTAATAGTGCTAATCATAAAATTTTATTACCTGCATCTGCAATTATTGGAGCAATAGTTATGCTGGTTAGCGACACCATTGCACAGTTGCCAAACAGTGAATTTACTTTGCCAATTAACGCCATAACATCACTTTTTGGAGCACCAATAGTTATCTGGTTGCTCGTTAGAAAAACAAAAGTTATTTTATAAACCATTTCTCATGAAAAAAACAGTCTTATTCCTTTTAATAATTAGTGTAGTATTATCTTGTAAAACAAATAAAACTACAAAGCAAACTGATTTTAATCAAATAGCTTGGTTGTCTAGTTTAAAGAATAATTTTAAAGAAGATACGTCTCGTAAACATCAAATTATTCATTATAAATATAATAAGAAGGATGTCTTTTTAGTAGATGATTGCTATCAATGTGCTGATGGTTTAATCCGAATTTACGATATAGATAAAACTATAATTTGTGAATTTGGAGGAATTATCGGAAAAAATACTTGTCCAGATTTTGAACAAGAAGCAAAAAAAATGAACTTTATTTTTAACGATGTAAATTAATTTGGAAACAATTTTAAACATATCAAATTTAAGTATTGGTTTTGTACATAAGAAACAGAAGGATATTGTTGCTTCAAATATTTATGTTGCTATTGATGAACCTAAATTTATTGCTTTAATTGGTAAAAATGGAATAGGAAAATCAACTTTACTTAGAACCATTTCTAAAGTGCAACCTTGTTTATCAGGAAAGATACATTTATTTGATAAAGATTTAAAAAAGCTTTCTAATTTGGAGGTTTCAAAGAAAATTAGCTTGGTTTTAACAGAACGAATTCCACCAAGTAATCTTACCGTTTTTGAACTGATTGCTTTAGGAAGACAGGTTTACACTAATTGGATAGGAACATTACAAAAAGAGGATTTTATAAAAATTAATGAAGCGATTGCTTTTGTTAAAATAGAAGCTTTAAAAGAAAAAAAGATGGATGAGCTAAGTGATGGACAATATCAAAAAGTAATGATTGCTAGAGCGATTGCTCAAGACACACCTATCATTATTTTAGATGAACCAACGGCTCATTTAGATTTAACAAATAAAGCATTTATCTTTAAGTTATTAAAGAATTTAGTGATGAAATTCAAAAAAACAGTAATTATCTCTTCACACGAGTTACAATTAGCATTACAAGTAGTAGATGATTTTTGGTTGCTCACCAATTCTAATTTTACTTCTATGAATAAACAAGATTTAATAGAAAGCAATTTATTTAAAAAAGTATTTAATTCTGATATTGTTCAATTTAATAAAGAACATCATACGTTTAAAATAAAATAGCTCTTTATTACTTGTCATTCCTGTAAAGACAGGAGTCTTAAGAGCAAATTAGTTTTTATTACAAGATTCTATAATTCAACAGATTCCTGCCTACGCAGGAATGACACAATAAAAGTGTGAATTTACCCTAAAGTATAACATGATTTACTTTCAACTTGAAACAACATGATACTATTATTTACTTAACAAATTAAATCTTGTCTTCCCTTTAATTTTACTTAAAAATATACACTTCTATCTCAGTACGTCTATTTACTTGATGCTCTTTATCAGAACATTTTACTCCGTTATAACACTTGTTTTTAAGTCCGCTTTCACCATAACCAACTCCCTTAATTCTATCTTGAGATATAGAACTATTTGCCAAAATATAATTAACTACAGAATCAGCTCTACGTTGTGATAGTTTTCTATTGTATTCGCTAGAACCTCTACTGTCTGTAAATGATGAGGCTACAAAATTAACATTTGGACATTTTTCCATTATTTTAATGGCTTTGTTTACTTGAATTTGAGCATCAGGACGGATATTAAATTTATTCAAATCAAAATAAATATCATCGAGCTTTTCAATTTTATTGACACACGATTTTTCTAACTTAGTAAATTCTTTTGTCTTCTTTAAAACTCTTCCTGTTTCAACAAGAATAGTATTATAAACTTTTCTCCGTTGAAAAGCATAGACATTTTCTGCTAATTCTGTTTTTTCTGCATAAATAATTTCTTCTTTATAAACAGGATCAGACTTT
>CAZYKN010000149.1:0-2683 GCA_964648135.1 uncultured Flavobacteriaceae bacterium | reverse complement strand
AAATTTCACTAGAAGCATCCTCTTTAATATCTTCTACCGCTACTTCTTCCTCAACAACTTCTGGAATTACAACAATTGGAGCAATTTCTTTTACTTTAAAATAATAAATATCACTTTTCCCTCTTCCTGAATCTCTTGTAGAAGTTATATAACCAAAATTCCGGTAAGGTTTTCTCAAGTAATCATAATCATCTTTAGGACTATTTAAAGGTTCTCCTAAATTTACTGCATCACTTTTTAAATCTAATTTTATTGAAAAAACATCTTGCATTCCAACACCACCTCTTCCATTTGAAGAGAAATAGAGCTTTCCATCAATTTCAAAAGGCGTAATTTCATCTTTTGGTGTATTTACTTTTGGACCGAGATTAATTACTTTACCAAAACGTTTTCCGTTTTCAAAAATAGCCGCTTTAAAAATATCAAAACCACCCATAGATTCACGTCTATTAGAAGCAAAATATAATGTTTTTTCGTCTTTACTTAAACTTGGATATGCCGTTGAAAAATTAGTATAACAAATGGACAATTGTCTAATGTTTATAAACTGATTTTCTTCCGTTACATCGGCAGCATATATATCAAAATGTTCCTTTTTCTTACTGTCTATATAGCTTCTAGTAAAATATACTTTTTTAAAATCGTGTGTAAAAACTAAATCAATTTCATTAATATATGAATTCAAATTACCTTCTAACAAATCACCTTCAAAAACAGTTCCTGCTTCATCAGCCATAGAAACATAAAAATCGGTATCATGAATTTTTTGGTTTGTTTTAGGCTTAGTATGAATTAGGTAGTTCTGTCTAAAAAAAGAAACTCCAGCATTGTTTTCTGCATCATTAATACCAATATTTTTAAGAGTATATTCTTCCGTTATTTGTGAATATCCAATATTTGAAAATAAAATAAATGCTACTACTAAAATGAATCTCCTCATCAAATTAAATGTTTTTAGTTGTTATTAAAGAATATTTACAAAAGTAACTATTTTTTTGAAAGTTCAATATAAATCGTTAAAAAACTATGGTACTTCAATAATATTATGAGAACTTGCATTTGGAAATTCAATATTTAATAAATAAGAAATAGTTGGTGCAATTTGTGTAATGCTGATATATTTACTTGTATTTCCTTTTTTAAAGCCTTTTCCAAAAAACAATAATGGTACGTGAGTGTCATAATTATAGGATGTTCCATGTGTTGTTCCTTTCATTTTTTTGTACAAATAAGCTGGTTTATATTCCACTAAAATATCACCAGAATATTTTTGGTTGTATCCGTTTTGTAGTGCAGATAATACGCCTTTAGTAAAATTGGTATTTTGTAATGTTTTTGAAGTTACTGCTTTATAAACACCTTTAAATAATATGGCTTTATCCTTAATTTTCTCTAGAACATCTGCATAATTCAGTTTTAATGATTCTATAATTTCTCTATTCAAATAAATCTGATTATTGTAAAAATACTCAATGAGTTTTGAGCTTCCAAATACAGTGTTAGTATATTCATTTAAATAACTAATGAATTCGTTTTTATTAAAATAACCTGCATTGATTTTTAAACTCTTTAAATAACTAGGGTTTGAAGGAGCAGCATGATCTGCAGTTAAAAACAAGGAATAATTCCCTTTTCCTATTTGCTTATCTAAAAAATTTAAAAAATGTTTTAAATCTTTATCTAATCTTAAATAAGTGTCTTCAATTTCTTTAGAATCTGGAGCGTATTGATGACCTATATAATCGGTACTTGAAAAGCTCATCGTTAAAAAATCGGTTTGTTTACTCCTGCCTAATTTTTCACCTTTTATTGTTGCTTCGGCAAATTGTTCTAAAAGTGTGTTTCCAAAAGGAGAAGCTTTTAATAAATCGTAATTTCCATTATCTTTCATTAATTTAGGTAAATTATGCGGAAATATAGGTGATTTTTCTCCTTTAAAACATTGTTCAAAATTATTATTATCAGAAACACTTTCTGTATAAGTATTGATATTGTGTAAAGGATTCCAAACTTGTAATAAGTTTTTTGCAATACTTGACTTATTAAAATCTTTTACCCATTGAGGCAACTCATTCATATAGAATGAACTTGAAATAAATTTAGCATCCTTTTTTCCTCTAAACCAATAGGCTGCATTTGCACTATGACCTGCAGGAAGTATGGCTGCTCTGTCTTTAATACTTATACCTATAACTTTACTATCTTTTTTAAAGCGTAATTTTAATTGATCAGTTACGGTAGTTGTTTGTAATCTGTAAGGCGATTTTTTTCCTCCTTTTTTTGCTCCAACTGTTGCGTAACGTTCATCATCAACACAATAAATTTTCTTTTTTAATTCTTTATCGTACCAATCGTTTCCTATTATTCCGTGTAAACTAGGTGTTGTTCCAGTATATATTGATGTGTGTCCAACAGCAGTATATGTTGGAATGTAGTTGAAATGTGCATTTTTACAATTATACCCCTCGTTCATCAATCTCTTAAAACCACCTTCTCCATATTTGTCATAAAACCGTATTAAATAATCGTATCGCATTTGGTCTATAACTATTCCAACAACCAATTTTGGATTGTCTTTGTAAATAGATTGTGAGAAGGAAGTGTTTATAATAAATAAGGTAAAAACACCAATTAAAAATCTTTTCATTTTTTGTTTGTTTTAATGGCTCAAAGATACATTTTT
>CAZYKN010000148.1:0-5582 GCA_964648135.1 uncultured Flavobacteriaceae bacterium | reverse complement strand
TAAAATTGTAAATGATTTGTTAAAGAGCGTTGAGAACAACGCTCTTTAAAAGATCATTGAAAAATTCCCCCTTAATGAATTTTTCATAACCCCAAATCATTATATTATAGAGTGAGCATGTCCCCTAACAAAACTCACTCTAAAAAGATTAATAATAACTCCCCTTAAAAATTATTAATTAATCCTAAATCATTATTTCAATTATTAAATTTTAAAAGTGAGAGCTGTCCCCTCAAACAGCTCTCAATTAATTACTAATTATGAAAACTTAGCCTTACTTTTAAAATGTAAACCGCAATTATTTTAACTACATTATGTTTACGTTACAAATATAGAGTCAATTAATGTAATAAAACATACCTAGTCCTAGTGATTTTTCAAAAAATAAAAATGCTATTCCTTTTAAAAAATAGCATTTAATAATTTAATATACAATAAATTAACCTCTAAATTATAAATTTTTTAAATTTTCGCTAACTATGGCTATTTTTGAAATGGCGTCAGATTCCTTCTTTTTTTCCATAGCAATCACTTTTTCTGGTGCATTATTTACAAAACGTTCATTAGAGAGTTTTTTCTGAACAGATTTTAAAAATCCGTTAAGGTAATTGAGTTCTTCTTGAAGTTTAATTTTTTCTGCTTCAACGTCTATTTCTTCTTCAAAAGGAATAAAATATTCGTTGGTTTTAATTCTAAAAGATAAGACATTATCAATTTTTGCATTGGTATTCTTAATTTGAGCTACGTTACACAGTTTTTTAATGATACTGTCAAAATGAGTATTTATAGGTTCCTTTGTAGTGTAAAACAAATCTAAAGTATCTTTAAAGGGAATGCTTTTTTCTTTACGAATTTTTCTTATTGCGGAAATGACTTCTGAGGTATAATCAAAATCTAAAATGAGTTGTTCATTAAAATCCTTTTTTAAGGGATAAGAATTTACAATTAAAGCTTCTTCTTTAGTTCTTGTATTTAATTTATGCCAAAGGTCTTCCGTTAAGAAAGGCATAAACGGATGCAATATTTTTAAATTATTTTCAAAGGCAAGGATTACGGCATCAAAAGTTTTTTTATCTATTGCTTGTTGGTATGCTGGTTTTACCATTTCTAATAGCCAAGAACAGAAATCGTCCCAAATTAATTTATACGTAGTCATTAAAGCGTCAGATAAGCGGTATTTTGAGAAATGGTCTTCTATTTCGGTAAATGCTTTTTGAAATTTTGCTTCAAACCATTCTAAAGCTATTTTGCTAGTTTCTGGTTGAGAGAGGCTCTCATCTACTGTCCAACCACTTACTAAATTGTGTGCGCTGTATATTTTTTTTGAGAAGGCTTTCCCTTGTTGTAGTTTTCCTTCATCAAATAATAAATCATTTCCTGCGCCAGAACTTAATAAAAGCATTCCTGCACGAACGGCATCTGCACTATAATCTTCAATTAATTTTAAAGCATCAGGAGAGTTTCCTAATGATTTAGACATTTTTCTTCCTTGTTTGTCACGTACAATTCCTGTAAAGTAAACATTTTTAAAAGGTTTTTCATTACGGAATTCATATCCTGCAAAAATCATTCTAGCTACCCAAAAGAAAATAATATCTGGACCAGTAACTAAATCGTTTGTTGGATAATAGTAGTTGATTTCTTTATTATCAGGATTTCTAATTCCGTCAAAAACGGAAATTGGCCATAGCCATGAAGAAAACCAAGTATCTAAAGCGTCTTTATCTTGCTTAAGATCTTCGATTTTTAAGTTTTGGTTTCCAGTTTTTTCTATTGCTAATTTTAAGGCATCTTCTAAATTTTCAGCAACTACAAAATCCTCTTTTCCATCACCATAATAGTAAGCAGGTATTTGTTGTCCCCACCAAAGTTGACGAGAAACATTCCAATCTCTAATATTTTCTAACCAATGGCGATACGTATTTTCTATTTTTTTAGGATATAATTTAATAGCACCATCTTCTAATACCGCTTTTAGTGCTGGTTTTACTAAATCATCCATTTTTAAAAACCATTGATCGGATAAGCGAGGTTCAATCACTGCTTTGGTTCTTTCGGATACACCTACTTTATTAGAATAATCTTCTACTTTGGGTAATGCACCTAATTTTTCTAATTCTTTGGCAATTTCTTTTCTAACTACAAAACGGTCTTTACCTTTATAATGTAATCCAAAACTATTTAAGGTAGCATCTTCATTTAAAATATCAATAACTTCTAGGTTATGTTTGTCTCCAAGAGCTTTATCATTCATATCATGAGCAGGAGTCACTTTTAGGCAACCTGTACCAAATTCTAAATCTACATATTCATCTTCAATAATAGGTATCACTCTATTACATATAGGTACAATAGCTTTTTTACCTTTTAAGTGTGTATGACGCTCATCATTAGGGTTAATACATATAGCAGTGTCTCCTAAAATAGTTTCTGGTCGAGTAGTAGCAACTGTTAATACCTCATCACTACCTTCAATTTTATAATTAATATGATAAAGTTTTCCGTTTTTTTCAACATATTCTACTTCTTCATCAGATAAGGTAGTTTTTGCTTCTGGATCCCAGTTTACCATTCGGTAGCCACGATAAATCAATCCTTTATTGTAAAGGGTTACAAAAGTTTTTATTACGGATTCGCTCATATTGTCATCTAAAGTGAATTTGGTTCTTTGCCAATCACATGATGCACCTAATTTTTTGAGTTGTTCTAAGATAACTCCTCCATATTCGTTTGTCCAATCCCATGCGTGTTTTAGAAATTCATCACGAGATAAATCATTTTTATCAATACCTTGTTCTTTTAATTTAGCAACTACTTTTGCTTCGGTAGCAATAGAAGCGTGGTCTGTACCAGGAACCCAACACGCATTTTTACCTTGCAGTCTTGCTCTACGTATTAAAATATCTTGAATGGTATTGTTCAACATGTGTCCCATATGTAATATTCCTGTTACATTTGGAGGAGGAATAACAATAGTATAAGGCTCTCTTTGGTCTGGAGTGGAGTGGAAATAGTTGTTATCCATCCAGTATTTGTACCATTTTTCTTCTACGTTTGCATTATATTTTATTGATTCACTCATTTTGGTATGTTATTTGCTTTTAATTAAAAGAATTTTGAACGGACAAAATTACGAATATTTTAACTTTTATTATTAAAAATTATACTAACTTTACACTTTAAAAACAATTTATAACATGAAAAAAATTTTTACTTTACTACTGATGAGTGTTTTCGCTTTAACAATGAATGCACAAAACAATGATTTTACCATTAAATCTGATCCTAATGCAGGAGTTTTTCAATTTGAAAATGAAACCGTAGATTATGGTACTATTGAACAAAACGCAGACGGTAAGCGTGTGTTTAAATTTAAAAACATAGGTAAATCTCCTATAATCATTTCTCGTGCAAAGGGAAGTTGTGGTTGTACTGTGCCAACAATTCCTAAACGTCCAATTATGCCTGGAGAAACAGCAGAGATTGGTGTAAAATATGCAACAAATAGAGTAGGAGCATTCTCTAAAACAGTAACTTTATATTCTAACGCATCAGAAAAAACAAAAATGTTAAGAATAAAAGGAACAGTTTTAGGAGGAAAAGCCAAACCAAAACAATCTTTAGAAAAACCTAAAAGTTTGCTTTCTGCAAAATAAATATGGTTTTTTACTGTTTATAAAAGCACTCTTGTAGAGTGCTTTTTTTAAATTTACTGATTATGAAATATATTTTATTTGTTTTGTTTAGTTTTTTTGTAAGTGTGCTTTTTGCACAAACAGAAAAGAATTATCCTGTAATGACTTTTGAACAAACCACAATAGATTATGGAAAGGTTACCCCAGAATCAAGCGGAAGACGTTCCTTTGTTTTTACCAATACAGGAAATGCTCCTTTAATTATTCAAAAAGTTAAAGGAAGTTGTGGTTGTGTAGTTTTAGATTTTCCGAAGAAACCTATTATGCCAAACCAAAAAGACAGTATAAATATAGTGTATAATGTTTTGAAAATTGGTAAAATAAGGAGAACGGTAACGGTAACTGCAAACACTAAAAAGCCAATTAAGGTGCTTAAAATTAAAGGAAGAGTATATAAGTCAGTTAAAAATAATGATTAAAATTGTTTTAATTGATCATAATGATTCTTTTACTTTTAATGTAGTTGAGCTGTTGCGTAAAATAGGTCATAATATTATAAAGGTTATTAGTTATGACAATTTAGTTATTGCTGAATTGGAGAAATTTGATAAAATCATTCTTTCTCCAGGTCCTTCTTTACCGTTAGATTATCCAAAAACTCTTCAAGTAATTGAAAAATTTTACAAGACCAAACCCATTTTAGGGATTTGTTTAGGTCATCAAGCAATCTGTTCCTTTTTTGGAGCGGAATTATTCTGTATTAACAATGTTGTTCATGGTGAGAATAAGCGTATTTGCATTCATAATAAGTATGATATTTTTAATAATATTTCAGAATTCACAGAGGTAGGTTTGTATCATTCTTGGGCTGTTAATCAAATGAATTTTCCTAATCAATTAGAAATTATTGCTGAATCAAATGATAAAATAATTATGAGTGTTAAGCATAAAAATTATGCTGTTTATGGTTTTCAGTTTCATCCAGAATCATTTTTAACTGTTGAAGGGTTTAAAATGCTTGAAAATTTTGTTAAGATATAATGAATAAAATAAAATTTGTTAAAAGAGTAAACCATTACACTCAACAAAAAGTGCCGTTTTTGTTTGTAATTGATTTTGAACAAGAAAAACCTTTTGTTTGCAAATTGAGTGATTTAGATAAGGAACATATTTTTTATTCTATAAACGGAATTGGAAATATGAGAAAATCTTCAAATGTAAAAAAGGAGCATTTTACTGTGCAACCTATTTCAAAATCAATTTATTCTAAAGCGTTTAATCTAGTTAAAAATCAGATTTTAATTGGGAATTCGTATTTAACTAATCTTACTTTTCCTACTAAAATAGATTCTTCTCATAGTTTAAAAGAACTAATTTTTGGAGCAAAAGCTCCGTATAAATTATTTTTTAAAAATAAATTTATTTCATTTTCTCCAGAAACTTTTATAAAAATTAAGGAAAATAAAATTTTTACTTTTCCTATGAAAGGTACGATAGATGCTTCCATAACTAATGCAAAAGAGCAAATTTTAAACGATAAAAAAGAAACTTATGAACACAATACTATTGTCGATTTAATGCGAAATGATTTATCCATGGTAGCTAAAAATATACAAATAAATCGTTTTAGATATATCGATAAAATAAAAACCCAAAAAGGAGAAATTTTGCAAGTAAGTTCAGAAATTCAAGGAGAATTACCAATAAATTGGAAAGCTAATTTTGGAAATTTATTACTTAAACTATTACCAGCAGGTTCTATTAGCGGAGCTCCAAAACCAAAAACCATAGAAATAATTCAGCAAGCAGAACAGCAAAAAAGAGGATATTATACAGGTGTTTTTGGTGTTTTTGATGGTAAAAACGTAGATTCGGCAGTACTCATTCGTTATATAGAAAAGAATGGTGAGCAGCTAGTTTATCGTTCAGGTGGAGGAATTACTTCAA
>CAZYKN010000147.1:0-5583 GCA_964648135.1 uncultured Flavobacteriaceae bacterium | reverse complement strand
ATAGAATCTATAATAAATTGTTGTTGTTCTTCATCTAATTCGGTGTGCATTGGTAAAGATAGTACCGTTTTACATAAGTGATTTGTTACTTTAAAATCGGCTTCATCATAACGCTCATCAGCGTAAGCTTTTTGTGCGTGAAGTGCAACAGGATAATAAATAGCATTAGGAATACCTTTTTCTAATAAATGTTTATGTAAAGCATCTCTATCAATACTTTCATCGAGTTTTAATGTATATTGATGAAAAACATGTGTTGTAAAATTGGAGATTACAGGACTTTCAATTTTTGAATTTACCGAAAACCCATCAGAATAAAATTTTGCTGCTTTTTGACGTGCTTCACAATAACCATCTAACAAAGGCAATTTTATTTGCAAAACTGCTGCTTGTAAACTGTCTAAACGTGAATTTACACCAACCACGTCATGATAATATCTTGTGTACATACCGTGATTTACAATTCCTCTTATGGTATGCGCTAATTCATCATCATTCGTAAAAATTGCACCACCATCACCATAGCAACCTAAGTTTTTAGAAGGAAAAAAGGAAGTTGTTCCTACATTTCCCATTGTTCCAGATTTTTTTACCGTTCCATCAGAAAAGGTATAATCTGCTCCAATAGCTTGTGCGTTGTCTTCTATAACAAATAAATTATGTGCTTTGGCAATTGCTAAAATAGCTTCCATATTGGCACATTGTCCAAATAAATGAACAGGTACAATGGCTTTTGTTTTAGGAGTGATGGCTTTTTTTAAAGCATCAATATTCATATTAAAAGTAGCTGAATCTACATCAACTAAAACAGGAGTAAGGTTTAACAACGCAATAACTTCAACAGTAGCTGCAAAAGTAAAATCTACTGTAATTACTTCATCACCAGGTTTTAAACCTAAACCCATCATGGCAATTTGCAAAGCATCTGTTCCGTTTGCACAAGGAATTACATGCTTTACGTCTAGGTATTTTTCTAAATCGGCTTGAAAACCTTTAACTTCTGGTCCACCAATATAATAAGCGGTATCTAAAATGCTTTCAAACGCTTTATTTACTTGTGGTTTTATGTGTTTATACTGACCTTGAAGGTCAACCATTTGAATTTTTTTCATTTTTTTTAAATTTTATTGATAGCAAAAATACAAATTAAAAGGAATAGTATTAATTTTACCACGTGATTTATTTTTTATATAATATAGTTGTTATTCTTGCAGGTTGGTTGATTGTTCCGTTAAGTTGGTTCAATAAAAAATTGGGTTTGTTTGTAAACGGAAGAAAACAAAGCTTCCATCAATTGCAATCCATTAAAAAAACCGATAGCGTAATCTGGTTTCATTGTGCGAGTTTAGGTGAATTTGAGCAAGGAAGACCTATTATTGAGAAATTGAAAAAAGAAAACTCAAACTTTAAAATTGTTTTGACTTTTTTCTCACCTTCTGGTTATGAAGTGCGTAAAGATTATCGTTTTGCCGATGTAATTTGCTATTTACCTTTAGATACTCAAAAAAAGGCAATACGTTTTTTAGAATTAATACATCCAGAAATGGCAATTTTTATAAAATATGAATTTTGGCCTAATATTTTAAAGGAATTAAAGCAACGTAAAATTCATACTATTTTGGTTTCAGGTATCTTTAGAAACAATCAAAAATTCTTTAAAAAAGGGATTTTAGCTAATTTCATGAAAAAATCATTACAAACATTTAATCATTTTTTTGTACAAGATAAAAATTCAAAAAAATTATTAAATAACATTGGTTTAAGCAATGTAACAGTTAGTGGCGATACTCGGTTTGATAGAGTTTTTGAGATTACAAAACAAGATAATACACTTGAGTTTATCACAAATTTTGTTCAAAATAAGTACATTTTAGTTGCGGGAAGTACTTGGAAAAAAGATGAGGAATTGCTAATTGAATATATTAATCATCACGCAACATCAGAAGAAAAATTTATTATTGCGCCTCATAATATTAAGGATATTCAACATTTAAAACAATCTTTTAACAAAGAAGTTACTTTATTTTCTGATACTGTTAAAAACAACAATGCACAAGTGTTTATTGTGGATACCATTGGTATTTTAACTAAAATTTACAGTTATGCAGCTGTTGCTTATATTGGTGGTGGTTTTGAAAAAGGCATTCACAATATTTTAGAACCAGCAACTTTTGGTTTACCTGTGATTATTGGTCCGAAATTTCAAAAATTTAAAGAAGCCATTGATTTGGTTGAATTGAAAGGATGTTTTGTGGTTAAAAATAATTCCAATTTAATTGAATTATTAAAAAGCTTAAAAATAAATCAACAATTTAGAGAAAAAACTGCCAAAATATCAAAAACATATATTTTAGATCATCTTGGAGCAACAGAACAAATTTATAATTATATAAAAAGTGCTATATTGTAGCCAAATAGAATTATTATGAAAGATAAATTACAAAATACTTTTGGGCATTTGTTTGAAAAAGAATTGTTAAATACCATTTTAGAGCATGGAACATTAGTTTCATTAAATAAAAACGAAAAACTTATTGATGTTGGTCAAACAATTACCACCATACCTTTAGTGCTCAATGGAATTATTAAAATTTTAAGAGAAGATGAAAATGCAGATGAAATAATTCTTTATTTTTTAGAGAAAGGATCAACTTGTGCCGTTTCTTTAAATTGTCTTAATAGTAAGAGTTCTATGGTTAAAGGTGTTACTGAAGTTGATACAGAAATTATTACTATTCCAGTAGAAAAAGTATCAGAATGGATGTGTAAATTCAATTCTTGGAAAGAATTTGTAATTGAAAGTAATAGTAGGAGGTTAGAAGAAATGATTGAGGTTATTGACACTTTGGCTTTTATGAATATGGACGAACGTTTACATAAATACTTAGTTGATCAAACCAAAATAATGCACAGTCCGTTTATCAATATTACGCATCATAAAGTAGCTAAAGACTTAAATACTTCTAGAGTGGTTGTTTCTAGACTTTTAAAACAATTAGAACGTCAGCAAAAAATAAAATTGTATAGAAGTAAAATAGAGGTTTTAGAATAGTTTATGTTGAATTGGTTTTAATAAAGAAGGATAAGACTTCTTGATTAACGCTAATAAATATTCTATTATTGAATTTTTACTTTTATATTTGTACAAAATATAAAAGCTTATACATTGGCTAAAGAGAAAAAAAATAAAAGCAAATTTCGTAAAAAGTTAGTGCATGATTATCGTTTAGTTATCATGAATCACGATACTTTTGAAGAGCGAATGTCTTTTAAACTAAACCGTTTAAATGTTTTTGTTATTGGAGGTCTTGCTGCTTTGCTTTTGATTGTTCTTACTTATTTATTGATTGCCTTTACACCTTTACGAGAATATATACCAGGATATTCATCTGCTAAACTTAAAAAAACAGCAAGTAAAATGGTTTATAAAGTTGATTCGCTAGAACAAAAGTTAAAAGTAAATGAAAAATATATACAAAGCATTCAAGCTTTATTAAAAGGAGATATTAAACCAACTGATATAGATTCTATTCATTCTGTAAAAATTTCTAAGACAGAAAATCTGAATTTACATGCCTCTCATCAAGATTCTATTTTTAGACATGATGTTGAACAGAAAGATAGATTTAGTGTGTTTGAACAAGCATCTAAAAAGAATGAGATTGTTTTTTTTGCTCCTGTTAAAGGAGATATTACCAATAAGTTTAATTCCAAAAACAAACATTTTGCAGTAGATATTGCCATACCAAAAAATACTCCAGTTAAAGCTGTTGCTGATGGAACCGTTATCTTTTCAGGATTTACTGCAGATACAGGTTATGTGTTAATTATTGAACATGTACAAGGCTTTTTATCGGTTTATAAACACAATGCTACGTTGTTTAAAGAGCAAGGAGATTTAGTAAAATCTGGTGAAGTTATTGCAAACTCTGGCTCAACAGGTAATTTAACTACAGGTCCACATCTTCATTTTGAATTGTGGAGTGAAGGCTATCCTGTAAATCCACAAGATTTTATTGATTTTGAAAAGTAATATCCTATGATTAAAGCCTTTTTCGCTAAATTATACGCAGCTCAAATAGCCAAAAAAATTGAAAAATGGAGTGCAAATCCCATTCAAACGCAAGAGAAAGTTTTTAAAGAATTAATTAATCAAGCTCAAAATACTGTTTTTGGAAAAGACCATCATTTTAATGAAATACATTCTTATGATGATTATAAAAAACACGTTCCAATAAGAGATTATGAGGCTTTAAGACCGTATGTTCAACAAATTTTAGACGGAAAAGAAGATGTGCTTTGGAAAGGAAAACCCATTTATTTTGCCAAGACTTCTGGCACAACTTCTGGAGCAAAATATATACCTATTACGCAAGAATCAATGCCTTATCATATTGATGCTGCTAAATATGCCTTACTTAATTATATCCATAAAACTGGTGATGCTAGTTTTGTAAAAGGAAAAATGATTTTTTTACAAGGAAGTCCTATAATTGAAAAATATAAAGGAATAAAAACAGGAAGATTAAGTGGTATTGTTGCGCATTTTGTACCAAAGTATCTCCAAAAAAACAGAATGCCAAGTTGGGAAACCAATTGTATAGACGATTGGGAAACCAAAGTAAACGCAATTGTTGAAGAAACTTTTAATGAAAATATGACCCTTATTAGTGGCATTCCGTCTTGGGTACAAATGTATTTTGAAAAATTAATTGATAAATCTGGCAAAAAAGTAGGCGATTTATTCCCTAATTTTAATCTCTTTGTTTACGGTGGAGTAAATTATGAGCCTTACCGTCAGAAAATGGAAAATCTTATTGGTAGAAAGGTAAATTCTATTGAATTATTTCCTGCAAGTGAAGGGTTTTTTGCTTTTCAAGACATACCAAATCAAAAAGGAATGTTGCTTTTATTAGATGGCGGAATTTTTTATGAGTTTATTCCTGCTGATGAATTTTTTAATAAAAATCCTACTCGTATTTCTCTTAAAGATGTGGAGCTTGGTATAAATTACGTGTTAATTTTATCAACCAATGCTGGTCTTTGGGCTTATAATATTGGTGATACCGTTCAGTTTACTTCATTAAAACCTTACAGAGTAATTGTTTCAGGAAGAATTAAACATTTTATTTCGGCTTTTGGTGAACATGTTATTGCAAAAGAAGTAGAAACTGCTTTGCAAGAAGCAGTTGAAAATACAAATATTCGTATCAATGAATTTACGGTTGCTCCTCAAATAAATCCATCAAAAGGATTGCCATATCACGAATGGTTTATAGAATTTGAAAATGAACCTGAAAATTTAGAGGAGTTTGCAAAAAATATAGATGCGTCTTTAGTACAACAAAACACCTATTATAAAGACTTAATTGATGGAAAAGTACTCAGAACACTTGTTATAACCAAAGTAAAGAAAAACGGATTTCAAGATTATATGAAATCTATTGGAAAACTTGGAGGACAAAATAAAATACCACGTTTGTCAGATCATCGAAAAATTGTAAATGAGTTGGAGTGTGAGGGTTAGCACCAATTACATATTAAAATAAGCCTAATAAATTGTTGTTAAATTCTATTTTTCCC
>CAZYKN010000146.1:3185-5599 GCA_964648135.1 uncultured Flavobacteriaceae bacterium | reverse complement strand
TTTGGACCTGTTCCCCAAATTCCGATAAGCAAAAACATTGGAATTACAGCTATTTCATAAAAAACAAACATGGTAAATAAATCAATCGAAATAAAGAAACCATAGACACCTGTGGCTAATATAATTAAAGAGATAAAGAATTCTTTTGGTAATTCTTCTGTCATCCAAGAGATAAAAACACCTGCCAAAACTACAATAGATGTTAAAACAATCATTGCTACGGTAATTCCGTCTGCTCCAATAGTATAATGAATATTAAAGGATTTAAACCAAGTGTAATCTTGGGTAAACACCATTAAATCACTATTTACAGTACGTTCTCTAAAATAGGCAAATACCAAATTAATTGCCATTAAAAATTGGATTCCCATTCCAATTACTGAAATTATTCTCACTTGTTTTAATCCTTTTGCAAACAATAATGCAATCAAGGTTAAAACGGGTACGATTACAAATAAACTTAGTATATCCATTAGTTTTTAGTCTTTAGTCATTGGTCTTTAGTCATTAGCTTACCAAATTATTTTTTTATTTAATATTTTTTATCAAACTCAATTATTATTTTAATATGTCTTAAGTCTAACGTCTTTCAGTCTTAGGTCTTAATTAAAAAAGTATTTCACAATCATAGCAATTACCACAACACCACCAACAAAAAACATGGCGTAGTCTTGTACTTTACCAGATTGCATTCCTTTTATTTTTTTAGAGGTTTCAACGGTAGTATTACCTACTAAATCCATTGTGCCATCAACTACTTTTTTGTCAAACCAAGCAAATGGTGCTGAAATTCGTTTAAAAATGATTTGTCTTACAATAAAATAATACAATTCATCCATATAGAATTTTTTAAAAGCCCATTTATAAAATAAACCAAAGGAGTTTGCTACTTTTTCAGGTAAATTATTCTCTTTTTTATAAAAAATAAAGGCTATTACAATACCAATTATTGCTGTAATAATTGCTATTGTAGCCATTGTCCAATCTATATGACCTTCAAAACCAATTCTATCAGCAGCAATGTATTTACTAAATGAAATATATCCAGCAAAAATACTCATAAATGCCAATATCATTAAAGGAACTGTCATGGTCTTAGGGCTTTCGTGAACTTTTTCTGAATACTCTTTTTCTTTTCCCCAGAAAATTCCAAAATATAATCTAAACATATAAAAAGCAGTTAAACCAGCAACAAATAATCCTACAAAATAGATAAATTTATTGTGTTCATAAGCAGCTGCTAATATTTCATCTTTAGAGAAAAATCCTGAGAAAAATGGTATTCCAGAAATAGCCAAGGTTGCTATTAAAAAGGTAATATGTGTAATGGGTAATTTTTTGCGTAAACTTCCCATATCTTGTAACATATTAGAATGTACAGCATGTATAATAGAACCAGCTGCTAAGAATAGCAATCCTTTAAACATAGCATGCGTAAATAAGTGCCACATTGCAGCCATATAGCCTAAACCTTCATGTCCGTCAAAGCCAGAAACACCCAAAGCCAGCATCATATATCCTATTTGCGACATGGTTGAAAAGGCTAGTACACGTTTAATATCGTTTTGTGTTAAGGCGACAATTGCTGCAAATAAAGTAGAAAAAGCGCCAACATAAGCAACAATTTCTAAAGCAAAACCATTGTCTGAAATATAAAATAAATTAAACATTCTAGCAACTAAATACACACCTGCAACAACCATTGTAGCAGCGTGAATTAAAGCAGATACAGGTGTTGGACCTTCCATAGCATCTGGCAACCAAATATGTAATGGAAACATGGCAGATTTACCTGCTCCACCAATAAACATTAAGATTAAAGAAACCGTTACAATAGATAATCCCATAAAAGTAGTACTAGACCATTGTGCTAATAGACTTGCTTCTGGATGATTAAGTGCTGCAAAGTCAAATGTTCCTGTATAATAACCCATTAATAAAATTCCGATAAGGAAAAATAAATCCGCAAAACGAGTTACTATAAAGGCTTTTTTAGCTGCAGCAATTGCAGAGGACTTAGTATAATAAAAACCTATTAATAAGAAGGAAGAAACTCCTACCAATTCCCAAAAAATATAGATTTGGAATAAATTTGTAGCAACAACTAAACCTAGCATTGAAAAAGAAAAAAGAGATAAAAACGCAAAAAAGCGTGTAAACCCTTGATCACCTTTCATATAGCCAATACTGTAAACATTTACCAAAAATGAAATTAGTGTTACTACAACTAGCATCATTACAGAAATAGGATCTATTAATATTCCCATATCAATATGTAGTGTAGGTGTAAAGTTCATCCATACTGTTTTAAACGGATAAAATGTTTGAAAAACACCATCAACATTTCCTACTTCAAAAAAGTATTTGTAAGCAGTATATAATGCAAGTATTAGCGAAGTTCCTATACTTGCAGA
>CAZYKN010000146.1:0-3085 GCA_964648135.1 uncultured Flavobacteriaceae bacterium | reverse complement strand
AGTATTTGTAAGCAGTATATAATGCAAGTATTAGCGAAGTTCCTATACTTGCAGAGCCTATTAAGCCTGAAATATTTGGTTTAATTTTAAAACTACCTATTCCTAAAACAAGGAATGTTATTAATGGTATTAGCGGAATTAATATTGTGTATGTAAAATCCATTTTATTTGGTTAATTCGTTTTGTAATTTAAAAACTTATCTATAGTTAATTAATATTTCATCATTTCAGTATCTTTAACTTCCACCGAAGCAATCATTTTATACAAGTTTATAATAATGGCAACAGCAAGTGCCGTTTCAGCAGCAGCAACAGCAATAATAAAGACCGAAAATATAGCTCCTTGTAAATTCTCTGGAAATAAATATTTGTTGATAATTACAAAATTAATTGCTGATGCGTTTAATATCAATTCAATTGACATTAAGATAGTGATTAAATTTTTTCGAGTAAAAAAACCATATGCTCCTATAAAAAAGAGGATAGTAGTTAAGGTTAATATTTCGTATATGCTTATTCCGTTTATCATAATTTAATTCTGATTTGTGGATGTTTAACTGCAAAGTTTACAAAGTCTATTGCAAAGTTCGCAAAGTTTTTTTTCTTATTTTTATTCTAATTTTATTTTTCTAATTTATTTCCTTTAGCAATTACAATTGCACCAATCATTACGGCTAATAAAAGAATACTTATGACTTCAAAAGGTAAAATAAATCCACCTTTATCATAACTCAACATTTTTTCTCCTATATCTTTAACTTGAATTGCTTTTGAGTTTTCTACCACATTAAACTTTGTTTGTAAAATAATAGGCAATACCAATGCGATACCTCCTAAACTTATAATAGCTGCAATAATTCGTTTTTTTAAAGAGGCTATTTCTAAACTTAATTCTATATGATGCACTAATAATACCGAGAAAATAATCAATACAATTACTCCACCAGCATAAACAGCAAGCTGAATTGCTCCTAAAAAGCTATAATCTACCATAAAGTAAATTCCTGAAATAGCTATCAGTACAAAAAGTAAATAGATGACTGCTCTAAGCATCTTTTTACTATTAACCGATGCAATAGCAAAAAATATGATGATTGCTGCTAATATGTAAAATATAATTCGTTCCATTTTGTAGTCTTTTTAGTCTTTTTAGTCTTTAGTCTTTAGTCTTTAGTCTTTGGTCTTTTCTCTTTCGTCTTCTATTTTCCTTATTTTATCTCTTCTATCTTCCGTCTTCTGTCTTCCGTCTTCTGTCTTCTGTCTTCCGTCTTCTATCTTCCGTCTTCTGTCTTCCGTCTTCTGTCTTCCGTCTTTAGTCTTCCGTCTTCCGTCTTTTCTCTCATCAATCTTCAATTCCAGCTTTTACTTTTGAACCTGGTTTATTTAATATTCTTGTTAATGAACTTCTATCATATACAGAATTTTCAAAGTTTTGTGCCCACTTTATGGCATCAGTCGGACAAGCTTCAATACACAATCCACACATGGTGCACATTCCTAGATGATAAATATGTTTATCTATTTGTTTTTTCTTTTTGCCTGTTTCTGGATCAATTTTTCTATCCCAAATAATTTCTATGGTACCATTTGGACATGCTAATTCACATTTTTGACAACCTGTACAATGGTGTTCGTTATTTTCATCGTGAGGCATAACGACTTCACCACGAAAACGATCAAACATTTTAAGTGTATCTCTATTTTCTGGATATTCTTGTGTAAGCGCACCTTTACGAGCATGAAGAAAATATTTTCCTGTAATACTCATTCCTGTAAGGAGTGTTTTTATTCCGTTATATATATCTTTAAAATATCCCATTTTTGTTAAATTTCAATGTTGAAATATAAAATTCCAAAATCTGTATGTTTGTAAATTTTAAGTTAATTATACTTTTATATTTTTTTATAAAACCCATCCTAGCCAAATAAGTATCGCCATTAAAACAATATTCATTAAGTTAAGAGGCAGTAAATATTTCCATTCTAATTTTAATAATTGATCAATTCTTAACCTAGGAAATGTCCATCTAAACCACATCATTAAAAAGATGATACCAACTACTTTTACTGTAAACCATATAGGTTGCATCCATTCAATACCTTCGGTAATTCCAAAAGGAGAAAGCCATCCTCCAAAAAATATGGTAACTGCAATACTTGATATGATAAACATATTAATAAATTCCGCTAAGAAAAAATAAGCGAATTTCATTCCTGAATATTCTGTATGAAAACCTGCACCAAGCTCACTTTCTGCTTCTACTAAATCAAAGGGTGCTCTGTTTGTTTCGGCAGTTCCCGAAATCATAAATATCATAAAAGCAATGATGGCAGGAATATGACCTTGAAAAATAAGCCATCCATGTGCTTGCTGATTAGCGATAATTTCTGAAAGTTGTAAAGTTCCAGTTAATAAAACCATGGTTAATAAAGATAAACCAACGGATAATTCATAACTAATAGTTTGAACACCAGAGCGCATTGCGCCAATTAAAGAATATTTATTGTTAGAGCTCCAACCTCCTAATAAAATACCAATAACGCCAATAGAAGAAACTGCTAAAAGGAAGAAAATACCAATATTTATATCAAAAGCTTGAACGGATTTTGAAAATGGTAAAACAGACATAGCCACTAATGCAGTAACAATTACAAAATAAGGAGCTAAATTGTAAAGAAATTTATCTGCTTTTACAGTACCTGTTAATTCTTTGGTTACCAGCTTTAAAGCGTCTGCCATAGTTTGGAAAATTCCCCAAGGACCAACTCTATTCGGACCTTTACGTAACTGAAACCATGCTGCAACTCTACGTTCTAATAGAACTAAATAAAGACCAATAACTGCAAACAATGCTAAATAAAAGGCAGCAATTAAAACCATTTCGGTAATATGAGCAACACCTTCTGGCATTATGGAGTATAGCCATTCGTGAATTGATTTTATCATAATTTAAAGACCATCTTTCTCTTTTTTTAAAAGACTTGATGGATATTTATTAATTTATTTTATAATTTTTTATTTTACTGTATCAATAAATTCAACATTCAACATTCAACATTCAACATTCAACATTCAACATTCAAA
>CAZYKN010000145.1:0-5599 GCA_964648135.1 uncultured Flavobacteriaceae bacterium | reverse complement strand
TATTTAATTTAAGAAATCGTTTTCGTAAATTTTACGTTCATTCATAAAAAAGAAAGCTTAAATTTGTAGTCTGTTTTGGCAAAAAAAAAACACATATTAGAAGCTGCATTCGACCATGATTATCAATTAATTGTGATTAAAACAGTATTGGAAAATTTTAGATTGGCTTATTTTTTAAATAAAGCACTTCAAATTCAATTAAAAAAATACCGTTTTTTATTGCAATTTCAACATAAAAAAGGAGCTTTTGACGTTTTTGGATATGAAAACGAAATGAACAGTGCATATTGGGCTTTAATTGCCAATAAACAAATTATAGAAAAAGAAACAACGGACGATGCTTTTAGTTTATTTGAGCAAATATCAAATACTTTTATTTTAATTCAAGAAGAAAAAACAGTTGATTATTTTTTAAAAATAGAAAACAATAATACACCAATAACAGAAATAATACAAACCCTTAATTCAATTCATAAAGTCATTACAGCTTATGAAATTGATCCAAATACCTTAAAGTCAAAAGACTTATTAATATTTTAGAACCTAAACTCATGAAAAAAACAAAAATAGTAGCAACCTTAGGACCAGCATGTAATAATGCAGAAATGATTGAAAAATTAAGCATCGCAGGAGTCAATGTGTTTAGAATAAATTTCTCTCATGCAGATTATGATAATGTAAAGTTAATTGTAGCAAATATTAGAGCAATGAACAAAAAATTAGGTCATAATGTTGCTATATTAGCTGATTTACAAGGTCCTAAATTACGTGTTGGTGATATGGGAGAACACGGTGTTGAGTTAACTAATGGTGATACTTTTACCTTTACTTCTAAAAAATGTGAAGGCTCTAAAGAAAGAGCATATATGACTTATAAAAGATTTGCAAAAGATGTAAGTCCTGGTGAAACTATTCTAGTTGATGATGGAAGATTAAGCTTTGAAGTACTTTCTACTAACGGAATAGACGAAGTAAAAACAAAAGTTTTAGTTGGTGGTTTATTAACCTCAAAAAAAGGAGTAAACTTACCAAACACCAATATTTCGCAACCAGCATTAACCAAAAAAGACATTAAAGACGCTATTTTTGCCATTTCTTTAGAAGTAGATTGGATTGCCTTATCTTTCGTAAGATCAGGAGACGATATTAAAAAATTAAAAAAACTCATCAAAAAACATTCTGAATGTAAAATACCAATCATTGCAAAAATTGAAAAACCAGAAGCTATCATCAATATAAATGATATTGTTAGAAAAGCAGATGGTTTAATGGTTGCTCGTGGAGATTTAGGCGTAGAATTACCTATGGAAAGAGTGCCGTTATTACAAAAAATGTTGGTTGAAAAAGCAAAAGAAGCTCGTGTTCCTGTAATTATTGCCACTCAAATGATGGAAAGCATGATAGAAAGTGCCATACCAACAAGAGCAGAAGTAAATGATGTGGCAAATTCTATTATTGATGGTGCTGATGCTGTGATGCTTTCAGGTGAAACTGCTATGGGAAAACATCCTGTAAAAGTAGTGCAACAAGTAAGAAGAATTATTGAACGTATAGAAGACTCTCCTAGAATACAAGTAACTCATAAACCACCTTATATTAGAACCAATAGATATGTTACTAAATTTATTTGTTATAATGCTGCACTAATGGCAAATGATGTAGAAGCTACAGCAATACAAACCTTAACAAATAGTGGTTATACTGCTTTTCAAATTTCTGCATGGAGACCAAATGCTGCTATATTAGCTTATACATCTAATAGAAGAATTTTATCTAGATTAAACCTACTTTGGGGAGTAAAAGCCTTTTTTTATGATGAAGATAAATCTACAGATGATACTGTTAAAGATTTAGAAAAAATTGCATTAGATAAAGGATATATTCATAAAGGAGATATGGTAATTACCTTATCTTCTATGCCTGTTCACGAAAAAGGAAAAGTGAATACTTTAAGACTTACTGAAATACAATAATTTTGAGGGTTTATCTAGGTTTTCATACCAATTCAATTTCAAAATGCGCTAAATAAATTTGAAATATTTTTTTGTTTTACAATCTTCAAATTTCAAGCATAGCAATAGCTATGGTTTAAATTTTAAGTGCAGTAAAACGGGAAAAGATAAATAATTTATAGCGTATTTTAATGTTGAATTGGTATCATACCAAGCGTCGGCGTCGCTTGGAGCGACACCGACGCTTTAGTTTCAGCGCGTCTTTAAGACGCACCTAGACTTAAAATATTTATAAATCAAGTCGAAATTTTAAATACGTAATGGCTTTCTTTTTTTCTAAATATTGTTGTTCATAAAAAGTTTGAACACTAGTTGCTTCTTTAGGAGATTCTTGATTATTATAGATATTATGGTGTGCATAGATAATCTCTTGATCTAAACCTTGTAATAATCCAATAGTATAACCATGTAAAAATTCACTATCCGTTTTAAGATGGATAAATCCTTTAGGTTTCAAAATTTTATGGTATTTCTTTAAAAAAGTTAAATTTGTTAATCGATGTACTAAACGTGTGAATTTAATTTGAGGATCAGGAAAGGTTATCCAAATTTCTGATACTTCATTTTCTAAAAAACACAAATCAATTAGTTCTATTTGTGTTCTTAAAAAGGCAACATTTGTTAAATTTTCTTCGGTTGCAGTTTTTGCACCACGCCAAAAACGAGCTCCTTTTATATCAATACCAATATAATTAATATGAGGATTTTGTTTTGCCAAAGCAACAGTATATTCTCCTTTTCCACAACCTAATTCTAATACAATAGGATTTGTATTATTAAAAAAAGTATGCCATTTACCTTGTAGTGAAAATCCGCTTTGAACTTCCTCTCTAGTTGGTTGAATGACATTTTTAAAACTTTCGTTTTCTCTAAAACGTTTTAATTTATTTTTACTTCCCACAAAAATTATTTAAAATCTTCGGTTCCGTTTTTACTAAATTTCATTAATTGACCGTAAAAGTAAATAAACAAAACTGCTCCAATTAAAAATAAAATAATATTAACAATATTTGCTGTCCACCAATGTTCTTGGTTGTTAATATTTCTAAAAAAATTGTAAGGCGCAAAGGCAATGTTTGTAAAAAAATCTGCTGTTGCTCTCCAAATATTTAATCCTATCATGATACTATTTTTTAAAACTCCTAATTTATTTTTAGGTTAGTTAATAATTAGTTATTATTTTCGTGTTCAATTGCAAAAATATAAAATATTTATGATTGTAAAGTATTTTAATCACACAAAACCTATAAACTTTGTATTTTTAAGTATATTGTTGAGTGTATTTGTGCTTATTTCACTCTATTTAAAGCATTCTTTAGTGTTTACTTCAAACAATACTATTGGAGTATTTCTATTATTGGCTAGTTTTTTTCTTTTCAATTTTATTTCAAAGAAGTGGTTAACTTCATCTGATAAAGATTTTGGAATTCTTTTTTACGTGCTGTTAAGTGGTCTTTTTTATGTTCCTACAGAAAATAATAGCCTTTTAATTTCCAATTTTTTGATTTACCTTGCATTAATTCAGATTTTTAATCTAAAAAACAAAGAAATTAATGTTAAAAAACAATTATTTAATTCAGGTTTACTCATTGGTATAGCGAGTCTTTTTTATCCATTATCCTTTTTATTTTTAGGAGTTGTTTTGGTTTCGGTATTTGTTTTTAATCATATTTCTTGGCGTTCCATAATTATTCCTTTTATTGGTTTTATAGTGCCTTTTCTATTTATATATATTTTAAAGGACTTGTTTGGTATTGTGTTGTTTACAAAACTTTATCCATTATTTACACTTTCTTTACCTTATCTATTCCAAAGCACTATATTAAGTATAAGTAGTGGTGTTCTTTTATTATTAGGACTTGCATCAATGCTTCTTATTATTTCAAAAATAAATACTGATTTTGTTTTCTATAGAGGTTTTAACAGTATTATAATTAGCTATTTAATTATTTCATTATTTATACTGTTATTTGATGAAAATAAGAATGGTTCTGAACTTATTTTTATTCTTCTTCCGTTAAGTATTTTATTGGCAAATGCACTTTCTATTGTTAGAAGTCAATGGATTTCAAATAGTTTAGTGTTTATTATTATTGGTTTAATTATACTAAACTATTTAGGTATTAACTAGTTACAACTCTAATACAAATTCTATTTCAAATTTATTTAGCGTATTTTGAAATAGAATTGGTATAAGTCTTTACGAGAATAAAAGGATGAGTAGTTAGATAATTAGACAAAAAAATAAATCAACCAATACATAATAATTATTTATGCTATATTTACCCTTTAATTTAAAAACAGACATAAAATGAAAAAATACATTTTAGTACTTGCAAGTTTTCTATTTGCATTTTCTACTCAAGCACAAGAATTTACCACTAAAAGACTAGTAAGTAAAACCGAAAACAAGCCTTTCACCAATAAAAAAGGTAGTAAATATGAATTTACACTTATAAAAGATTTAGATGCTACACCTGTTGAAAATCAGAATAGAACAGGTACTTGTTGGAGTTTTTCATCATTATCATTTATAGAATCTGAAATGATTAGAACAGGTCATAAACCTGTAAATTTATCTGAAATGTATATTGCTCGTAATGCTTATATTGGTAAAGCAACCAATTATTTACGTATGTATGGTAATTTTAATTTTGGTGAAGGTGGAGAGTTTCACGATATTCCTTGGGTTATTCAAAATTATGGAATTGTTCCAGAATCTGCTTATAACGGATTAGATTATGGTTCAAAAACACACAATCATTCAGAAATGGAAGGTGCTTTAATGGCAATGCTTAAAGTTTTTGTAAAAAAACCACAAGGAGGAAAATTAACAAAAAGTTGGAAAAAAGCTTTTACAGGAGTTGTTGATGCGTATTTAGGTGATGTACCAGACAATGTAGAAGATTTTACTTTTGTAGAAGACGGTGTTACGTATAATCCTAAAACTTACGCAAAACATATAGGTTTAAATATGGATGATTATATTGAGATTACCTCATACAATCACCATCCGTTTTATAAAACTTTTGTATTAGAAATTCCAGATAATTGGGAAATGAAAGAAGCGTATAATGTGCCATTAGATGATTTTATGGACATTATGGAAACAGCTATTAATAAAGGATACACCTTTGCTTGGGGAGCAGACGTATCTGAAAAAGGTTTTTCTGCTCGTGACGCCTTGGCAATTGTACCAGAAGACGAAAGCACCATTCAAAAGAAAGGAAAAGACGATGTGTTTTTTAACAATGCAGGAGCAGAAAAAATTAGCAATGCCTTTATGCAGCCTGTAAAAGAAAAATGGGTAACACAACAAGAACGCCAAGATGCTTTTGATGACCAACGCACTACCGATGATCACGGAATGCACATTACAGGATTAATAAAAGACCAAACAGGGAAAAAATATTTTATTGTAAAAAATTCTTGGGGAACAAAATACAACCAAGCAGATGGTTATTTTTATGCTTCTTTCCCTTATGTACGTTATAAAACCATGGATATTATGATTCATAAAGATGCCTTAACCAAAGCAATGAAAAAGAAATTAGGTATAAAATAGGTTGAAAGAGAATTTGTTTATA
>CAZYKN010000144.1:0-5642 GCA_964648135.1 uncultured Flavobacteriaceae bacterium | reverse complement strand
AACAACTTGTCATTGTTTCAGCATCAAGTACTGCAAATGCTTGATAAAATGTTTCGATTATATTTGTCATTTAGTCTGTTTTTTTATGTGTGGTAACATGGTATAACAGCAATTACGAATACCAAAACTGTGAGTTAAACACTCAACTTTGTAAAAGTACTAATTTTTAAGTAAACACAAAACTGCAATTATCTGTTATACGCTGTTGAAATTAGTTTTTCCTATTTATCCAATTGATATATTTAGATTTTTTCCAATTCCAATTTCAATTAGTTTATAATAGGTTGATATTTGAATGTCACTTAATCCTCGTTCTATTCGTGAAATATAACTCTTTTTTGTTCCTGTTTTTATTCTTTACAACTAGAAACCATCACCTATTCGTCCTTTACAATCAACCTAAATCCTTCACCGTGAATATTTACAATTTCAACTTCTGGGTCTAGTTTTAAATATTTACGTAATTTAGCAATATAAACATCCATACTTCTGGAAGTGAAGTAATTATCATCTCTCCAAATTTTTGTAAGCGCAAGTTCTCTTGGCATTAAATCGTTTTTATGTAACGCTAATAAACGCAACAACTTATTTTCTTTTGGTGATAATTTTTGAACCACGCCATCTTCAAAAGTTAGATGTCGTAAATTGGTATTCAGGTGAAATTTACCAATGTTAAATTCAATAATTTCATCATCACCATTGCTATCCTCTTTTTTACGTTGAAGAATGGCACTAATTTTATAGAGCAATACTTCACTATCAAAAGGTTTGTTTAAATAATCATCTGCACCAACTTGATAGCCTTTAAGCACATCTTCTTTCATTGTTTTTGCTGTTAGAAATACAATTGGAATTTCGGTATTGGTAGCTCTAATATCTTTAGCTAATGAAAAACCGTCTTTTCTTGGCATCATAACATCTAGAATACAAATATCATAATCGTGATTTTTAAACATGATTAATCCTTCTAAACCATCTTTGGCAAGGGTTACATCATAATCATTTAAGGTTAAATAATCTTTTAACACTGTTCCAAAATTTGGATCATCTTCTACTAATAAAACTCTTTTATTTGCCATATTATTTATTTTTTACTTTGTTATACAATGGGTAATTTAATATAAAATGCACTTCCTTTACCCTTTTCACTTTCCACATAAACTGTACCGTTATGGTTTTCTACAATCTTTTTTACATAAGATAAACCTAAACCGTGCCCTTTTACGTTGTGTACATTTCCTTTTTGTTCTCTATAAAATTTTTCAAATATATTTTTTTGTACTGCTTTACTCATTCCAATTCCATTATCTACAATTTTCACAACAACATAATTACCAGCATTTTCTGTAAAAATATCAATTTCTGGTGTTTTGGTATTATACTTCATTGCATTGTCTAAAATATTGGTAAAAACATTGGTTAAATGCAGTTCATTTGCAGTAATTTCTGTTTGTATTGCCTTAAAATGTGTTCTAATAGCACCACCTTTGTCTTTAATAATTAAACTTACATGATTAATTGCATCATCTAATAAGTCGTGAACATCTACCACATCCTTACTAATTTGTAGCTGATTTTTTTCTAATTTAGAAATTTGCAGTACATTTTCTACTTGAGAGTGCATCCTTTTATTCTCTTGACGTATCATTTTTACGTACTTCATTACACTTTCATCATCATTAATAATTTTAGGATTTTTAATAGCATCTAAAGCTAAATTTATAGTTGCAATAGGTGTTTTAAACTCATGAGTCATATTATTGATAAAATCTGTTTTTATTTCAGAAATCTTTTTTTGTTTTAATAACTGATATAAAGCGCTTGCAAAGGCTAGAATAATAAAGATAATAAAGATTGCTGCAAGAATTAATTGTTTTTTGATATTTGAAAAAATAAAATTCTGACTTTCAGGAAAATCAACATGCAAAAAATAATGACTTTTCCCGTTATCAGAATCGAATAAAGGAACTGTGTTGCTAATATTATTATAGCTGAATTTTGGAGTTTTTATTTTTGTAGGCAACTCATCATCATAAACTGCAAATTCAAAAGGTGTATTGATATTTCTTTTTCTGAGTTCATTTTTAATATTGAATTGTAATTCAGTTGCAGTTACTCTTTTATAAATAGGATAACGAGGAGCAATTTCTTTATAATAGTCTTCCAACTCCATTTTTTCTAGCGCAGAAAGTTTGCCTATATTTACTTCTTTTACGTGTTTATTGTGAGTTTTAATATCCTTAGAAAGTGGTTTATTTAAAGAAGTAATTTCCTTTTCTTTTTTATAGAAATAGGATTTATAATTCATTAAATTACTACTAGAATCTTGATTGAATATTTGAATAGGACTAGAAAAATTATTTTGTAAAATGCTGCGTTTATAAGTGAATAATTCTTTGTTTATGGTATCGTATTTCTGATAAACAAATTCTCTTAACTCACTATTTTTAGGATTTTTAAGTTTACTATAAAAAGGTCTAAATTCCTCAAAATAATTTCTAAATTCACGGTCTTCAACGTTTTTAACCGCTTCAACTAAAGCAGACTTTGTGTTTGTTGTAAATTGTTTTTTTCGTATTTCTAAAGCATTATTAATCCAATATACTTGAATAGAAATAATTCCAGCCACAGCAATGGTCATCAATACAATAAGAGCTACAAATACTTTTTTACTCATATAGCAAATTTAACATTTATTAATTTTGTATTTGGTTTTTTAACTTAGATTAACTTAAATTGTTTAAAATTAACAATTCATTAAGAGAATTAGTTTGTTAGTTTGTTGAGTAATTGATGAATTTTTAAAACTTGTTTTTTTGTTTCTATTAAATCAATATTGGTAATTACAAAATCGGATTTTGCTATTTTCTCTTTATCTGATAATTGATTATTCATTCTTTCTAAAACCTGTTTTTTTGTAGTATAATCTCTATCAATTACACGATTTATTTTAACCTCTTTTGGAGCGGTTACAGTAATTACTTTATCAAAAAATAAATAACTATTGTTTTCAAAAAGTAACGCATTTTCTTGAATTACATAAGCTGTATGCTGTTTTTTAATCCATCTTTTAAAATGCTGATTTACTTTTGGATGTACCACACTATTCACATAAGCTAAATGTTCTTTATTTGTAAAGATTAGGTTAGCAAGAAATGGTTTATTTAATTGGTTGTTTTTATACACTGCTTCTCCAAAGCGTTGTGTAAGTTTTCTATGGATGATTTTAGAGGAATTCATTAATTTTTTAGCTTCTATATCTGCATAATAAATAGGAATTCCTAATTCATTAAAATATTGAGCTACGGTTGTTTTTCCACTTCCAATTCCTCCTGTTAGACCAACTTTTAGCATTATTTTTTTATTAAAAATTCAATTTTATTAGGAAAAATTTTCACATTACTCACTAAATTTGGTTTTTTAATCAATTCAGGAATTAAAAAAGTATTGCCATTGGTATTGCTTTTTTTATAATCACAAATTATTTTAAAGTCCGTTTTGTTTATCTTGTCATAATTTTCTAAACTTACTTTATACCTCACTTTTACAGTTTTAATAAGCGTTTCTATCTTGGCATCTTTAGGTAAATTAATCACTTCATAGGTTAATTCTTTACTAGCTTCAGTAAATTTTTCTATACTTCCTTTAATATGGATTTCTTTTGATGAGAAGTGAATGTTATGATACTCTTTTGGAATATCTAAAGGAATGGTAAAATCAAAATCTTTAGCAATATTTTTCTTCTCAAACTTTACAGTTTGAATGCTCTCAATTTTATTGAGTTGTTGTTGTGTGCCGTTTATTAAAATAGTTTTAGGTTCAATTTCTAGTTCATTTACAAGGCTATAACCTGTTTTGTAGTTGAGTTCTGTGTTTAACTTAACTGGAATTCTTTTACTACTCAATTTTCCAAAATCAAAAAATAAAGTATCAGGATAAATGTTTAAAAGCGTTTCGTCTGGTGCTAATTGTTCTTGTATAGAGGATCTGTTTTGGTTGGTTAAATAATAAAACGTATTTCCTTTTTGATGTGTTTTGCCTAAATCAATTTTTATTTTTTTATTAAAAAGAGCATATCCCAATAAATTAAAACCAGAAGTTTTTAAAACCATATCTATTTGATTTACAGGTTTATTTTGCATTTTTTTATCATTTGTCAAATTGATATATACTGTATTTGCTTTTACAGTATGTGTATAATCTTTTGACAATTTTGATATAAACCAAAGAATGGTAGCTAAGCCTAAAAAAATAAAAAAAACCTGAATTTTATTATTTTTTCTAGAAATTCTTTTTGTGATTGTTTTCTTCAAAATTATTTTTTTGCTAAGATATTAAAATATTTGATGAATTTTAATAAAAAAGACTGTCTTTTCAGACAGTCTTTTTAAAATTTAAAAAATAAAACTTATTTTTTTATTTAGATTTTTGAAGTTTCTTTGTCATTTCTAAAGAGATGGCAGAGCGTTCAAATTTAATTCTTCCAGCACTTGTTTCAATAATGCAGGTATTGTCATTATCATTAAACTCTACAATTTTACCGTGAATACCACTTGTGGTAATCACTTTGTCTCCTTTTTTAATAGAAGCTTGAAAAGATTTTTCATTTTTTTGACGTTTCATTTGCGGACGTATCATAAAGAAATACAATATCACAAACATTGCCAAGAAGTAAAGTAATGAGGTACTTGTACTTCCTCCTCCTTGTAAAAAAATAGTTAAACTCATTGTGTTTATTTTTTAACCGTTGGTTTTTTTGCAGCTTGTGCTTTTTGTTTAGCTAAACGTTCTGCTTGTTGTATTTTACGTTTTTCAGCACGTTCTTTTCTTAATTTTTCTTGTGCAGGATCTGGTTTTACATGTGCTTTAATACGTACAACTTCTCTACCTTTGTTTGTGTTTGTAGTTAAAGTAACCGATTTTTGTTGATTATTAGGTTTATTTTTTGAATTAAATTTAACGGTAAAAGTTCCTTCTTCTCCTGGCATAATTGGAGTTTTTGGCCAATTTGAAGGTACTGTACAACCACAAGAACCTTTAATTTTTGTGATTAATAATTCAGATTTTCCTACATTTTTAAATTTAAAAGTAGTTTCTACTTTATCACCTTCGTTAATTTCTCCAAAGTCATGCACTAATTCTCCAAATTCAATAACTGGAGCATCTGCACGATTTACTTTGTTTTGTTTTTTAGCTTTTTCTAAGTTAGCTGCTTTAATTTTTGAGGTTGCATCTTCTTTTTTACAAGATACAAAAGCAATTGTTACAACTGCTAGCAATAATAATGTGATTTTTTTCATGATATGAAATTTTATTAATTAGTTAATATAACATTTAGGATGCCAAATGTATAATTTTTTTTGATATTCAGTAAAGTATTTAGCTTTTTTTTAACATTTAGTGTATCTATTCAGCCATTAATTTATCTCAAAGCCTACAAAATAAAAAATAAAGCTCTCACAAAGGTGTAAAGACGCTAAGTTGAATGTGATTTTGATTTAGAGGATATTATCATTCTATCGTAGTTTAGTAACAACTAATTATTCTATTTTTTTTTACTTATAACTTGGTGTCTTTGCGCCTTTGCGTCTTTGCGAGAAAAAAACAACAATTTAATCATTTAGTTTTAAAACTGCCATAAA
>CAZYKN010000143.1:0-5646 GCA_964648135.1 uncultured Flavobacteriaceae bacterium | reverse complement strand
ATCACTTATTTCTGTTTGAATGGTTAATCTGTCTTTTACAGGATTTGGAAAAATAGTGAATTGATTTTTTAATTTTTCATCAGCTATTCCCAATCGTTCGGAAACGTTAAATACCAACTTTTCGTTTTCATGAACCCACATAGTAAGCTGTGTATTATCATTAGATTTTTCATAATAAATGGGTAAATATTCATCTGGATTTGGATACATAAAAAACCCTGTAAGAATATCAAAAAATCGACCTTCTTGATTATCTCCATTAGGATAATCATTAGGATTACAAGCAGCCAAGGTAGTTCCTCCTCTATTGAGAATAGATAGGGAAGAGTCTGTATTGACTAAGACGCTGGCAGAAGTAACATTACCACACATTCCTCCAATATTAAATTCAACTACATTATTTGATAGACTTCCTTGATTTGACACGAATTCAGCAGTATATCCTCCGTCTAGCACTTCTACAGTTGAATTATCTAACAAAAAATGATCTAATATAAAAGTATTCTCATTAAAATAGGCAACATCATTAAATGAATATGACGAGGTATTACACACATCAGAATTTTGATGAAAATTATCGTAATCTTCAAAATAGCATAATAACTCACGTGAATAATCTGTAGGCCAATCTCCTGAAAAAATCAATCCTTTAGTACTACCAATACCTTCGTACCAAACTTCAGAAAGACCAAAATCAGTCGCTAATTCAATTTTTTTTCTATCTCTTCCCCAAGCAAATTCAACACTTACATTATTGACTTCATAATCATAGGAAGTATTATCATATTCATTATACAAACTGATAATATCTCCTATTTCAAGGTTAAAATCATACAACAATCTCTCGGTATTTGAATGGTATAAATAGACTTGATGATTACCATTCTCACGAATAAAATAATCATAATATAGAACGCCATTCTTAATAATTTGGTGATAATTTTGACCATTAACCACTACTTCATCACCAATTCTCATAGAAAAAGTTTGTAGCAAATCACTTCCTGGAGGATCTTCTCCCATTTCATAAGAAGTGGTTAAAACATTCCAGCGTTTTGCTTGATTTACAATCGGTTCTAATTCTTGTGAAAACAAATTCACTTGAAAAAGTATAAATAATAATAGTAATGCTTTTTTCATAATAAGATAATTTTGAGCAAGATACAAAAAATAATAATAAAAGACAATATTATTTTTATTTATTTAAAATTATACCTTAAAAACTCTTTTATGAAGGGTATAATTACAAAGGAATATTTCCATGCTTACGCTTAGGTCTTTCTACTCTTTTGCCTTCTAGCATTTTATATGCTTTTATTAATTTTCTTCTGGTATTTTTTGGTAAGATAACCTCATCTATAAATCCACGTTTTGCAGCTCCATACGGATTGGCAAAATTCTCTGCATATTCCGTTTCTTTTTCTTTCCATTTTTCTAAAGGGTTATCTGCTGCTTTGATTTCCTTTTTAAAGATGATTTCTGCTGCTCCTTTTGCTCCCATTACGGCAATTTCGGCGGAAGGCCAAGCGTAATTTAAGTCAGCTCCAATATGTTTAGAATTCATTACATCATAAGCTCCACCGTAAGCTTTTCTAGTAATTACGGTAATTCTAGGTACGGTTGCTTCGCTTAAAGCGTATAATAATTTTGCTCCGTTGGTAATAATTCCATTCCATTCTTGATTTGTTCCTGGTAAAAACCCTGGCACATCAACTAAGACCAATAACGGAATATTAAAAGCATCACAAAAACGGGTAAAACGTGCTGCTTTTTTAGAACTATCTACATCTAAAACTCCAGCCAAAACCATAGGTTGATTAGCAATAATACCAATACTTCTTCCTCCTAAACGAGCAAAACCAACAATAATATTTTCTGCATAATCTTTATGGATTTCATAAAAACTATCCATATCAATTATTCCTTTAATGACTTGGTGCATATCATACGGTTTATTGGGATTATCAGGAATAATATCAGATAAAACTGCTCTAACCTCATCTTGTAGTTTATAATCTAATTGCTTGGCAACTTCTTCATTGTTTTGAGGTAAATAACTCAACAATAATTTAATATCTTCTAGCAATTCCACATCATTTGCAGAAGTGGTATGTGCAACACCAGATTTAACGGAATGTGCACTTGCTCCTCCTAATTCTTCTGATGTAACTTCTTCATTGGTTACTGTTTTTACCACATTTGGACCTGTTACAAACATATAACTGGTATCTTGAACCATCATTGTAAAATCGGTCATTGCAGGTGAATACACCGCTCCACCAGCACAAGGACCCATAATGGCAGATATTTGTGGTATTACACCTGATGCTTGTACATTTCTATAAAAAATATCTGCATAACCACCAAGCGAACGCACACCTTCTTGAATTCTTGCGCCACCAGAATCATTTAAACCAATCATTGGCGCACCAACTTGCAAGGCTAAATCCATTACTTTACATATTTTTTCTGCATGAGTTTCGGATAAAGAGCCTCCAAAAACAGTAAAATCTTGGGCAAAAATATAGATTAATCGTCCGTTTATTGTTCCGTAGCCTGTAATTACGCCATCACCGTAATATTTTTCGTTTTCTAAACCAAACTCCGTTGTTCTATGTGTAACTAAAGTGCCTATTTCTTCAAAAGAGCCTTCATCTAATAAGTAGTTTATACGTTCACGAGCGGTGAGTTTCTTTTTTTGATGTTGCCTATCAATACGAGCTTGTCCTCCGCCTAATTTGGCTAAAGCTTTTTTCTTATTTAGATTGTTTATTTTTTCTTTCATTTTTTATCTTTTGTGAAGTTTGGTCTTCGGTCTATGCTATGGTCTTTAGTCGTTGGTCTTTAGTTTTCCTTTGGACGTCATGTTGAACTTATTTCAGCATCTTTTTCCTTAGATTACTAAATTATGAAATAAATTCAGAATGACACCACCTTCCGTCTTCCGTCTTCCATCTTCTATATTCTGTCTTTTTCTATCTTCTCTTAACGCTCACTTTACTCAGCTATCTTCAATATTTCCTTCTCATCCAAATATGCTTTTAAGACAACTTTTGCTGCAATTTCTGCTTCTTTTTGATATTTTTTTTCAATCGCTTTAGCGGAATAATGCTCTTTTACAAAATGGGTATTAAAATTTCCTGAACGGAAGGCTTCGTGTTCAAAAACAAATTTCCCGAAAGGTAAGGTGGTTTGCACGCCTTCAATATGATAATTATTGATGGCTTTTAGCATCAATTCCATTGCTTCATTTCGTGAATCTGCATAAGTGATCAATTTTGAAAGCATTGGATCGTAATAAATTGGAATATCCATTCCTTCCTCAAAGCCATTATCTACACGTATTCCATTGCCTTTAGGTAACTTATAAACCGACAAATTACCAACACTTGGCAAGAAGTCATTCAACGGATCTTCTGCATAGACACGCAATTCAAAAGCATGACCGTTAATTTTTAAATCGTCTTGTTTTACGGATAACGTTTCTCCTCTAGCAACTTTTATTTGCATTTCAACTAAATCTACACCTGCAATCAATTCCGTTACAGGATGTTCTACTTGCAATCTGGTATTCATTTCTAAAAAGTAGAAATTGTTGTGTTTGTCTAATAGAAATTCAACCGTTCCTGCTCCTAAATAATCACAAGCTTTAGCCACTTTTATGGCAGCTTCTCCCATTTCTTTTCGTAAGGATTCAGTTAAAACCGATGATGGTGCTTCTTCCACCACTTTTTGATGTCGTCTTTGAATACTGCATTCTCGCTCAAATAAATGAATTACATTGCCATGCGAATCTGCCATAACCTGAATTTCAATATGTCTTGGTGAAGAAATGTATTTTTCAATAAAAACAGAACCATCACCAAAAGCAGATGTTGCTTCACTAATTGCTCTTGTCATTTGTTCTTCTAATTCACTTTCTTTTTCCACAACACGCATTCCTTTTCCTCCTCCTCCAGCCGAAGCTTTAATTAGAATTGGAAATCCGATTTCTTTAGCTATTCCAATAGCTCTATCAACATCAGTAATGGCTTTATCAATTCCTGGAACCATAGGTATATTGTACTTACTCACGGCTTCTTTTGCAGCTAATTTAGAACCCATAATTTGGATTGCCTTGGCTTTTGGACCAATAAAAATCATTCCGTTTGCGGCAACTTCTTCGGCAAAATGAGCATTTTCTGACAAAAACCCATAACCAGGATGAATAGCATCTACACCAATTTCTTTGGCTAATTTAATAATTTTTGAACCTAATAAATACGATTTATTTGATGGTGATTCACCAATATAAATGGCTTCATCTGCAAACCTAACATGAGGTGATTTTCTATCTGCATCAGAATAAACGGCAACCGTTTTAATTCCCATTTTTTTTGCCGTAGTCATTACTCTTATGGCAATTTCTCCTCTGTTTGCTACTAATATTTTTTTCATATTGTCTAATTGAGATGCGATAAATCGCATCTTTACATATAATAATTACGCTTCAAACTCAATTAATAATGCTCCTTTATCAACTGCTTCCCCTTTTTTAATTCCGATAGTTTTAATAACACCATTTCTTGGCGAAGAAATACTGTTTTCCATTTTCATTGCCTCTAAAATAAGTAAGGTTTCGTCTTCTTTTACTTCTTGACCTTTGACTACCAAAATATCTAAAATTAAACCAGGCATTGGTGCTTTTATTTCGTTTACTTTTTTAGTTTTTCCTATTGAAAAGCCCATTTTATCAATTAAAATATCTAAATCGTCTTTAAGTTGTACTTCATATTTGTTGTTGTTCACTAAAACTTGATAGGTTTTTGTATTGATATCTCCTTTTAAAATGGTTGCTTTAAAGGGTTGCTTGTGATGTAAAATATGAAAATTGTTTTTTGAAACTTCAATAATATCAAGAGCTGATATCGATTCGGTAGTTATTGAAAATTCTTCTTGATTATTTACTTTTACTTGATAAGAATCGCTCATAATATTCATTTATTTTGGAAAGATAAAGGTACAAAAAAACCAATTAGTATTGAATTTCTAATTGGTTTTTTTAGATATACTAAAGTTTTTTTATAAAACATTATCCTCCAACACGTTTTACATTATAGCCGTCTTTTTTAAGGATTTCAATAATTTTATCACGGTAATTACCTTGAATAATAATTTCTCCATCCTTAACACTTCCTCCTACGCCGCATTTTTTTTTGAGCAGTTTTCCAAGGTTTTTTAAATCGTCATCAGACCCTTGAAAGCCTTTAATTACGGTAACTGTTTTTCCTCCTCGTCCTTTATTGGAAAAGTGTGCTTCTAAATATTGTTTGTTATTTTCTAGTTTTTCATTATCTGAATTATTAGTATATTCAGAAAAATCTTCTTCCTTATTGGTAGAAAATACAAATCCTCCAAGTGAAGATAAATCGGATAAACTATTTAATTTTTTTTTTGACATTTTAGTATCTATTTCTTTGTTTATAGAATTTTATTAATCCGACTACAAACATAAGCAATCCTAAAACAACTGCTGCATAAGACAAGTATATATAATTCTGTTTTAATTTTAAAGACATGGCTGTTATTGCCATTCCTCCAAACATTAAAGATGTTGGACTAGAATCTCCCATTTTTAAATAATTTAGGGTTCAAAGTTATAAAAAA
>CAZYKN010000142.1:0-5744 GCA_964648135.1 uncultured Flavobacteriaceae bacterium | reverse complement strand
ATACACACAATATGAGCATGGTTTTTACAAAAATACGCCATTTTAAGCATTAACACCAATTCAACATCAAAATACGCTATAAATTAGTTTTAAAAAAACCGCATTAATACATTTAATTTTTATACTTTTACGCAATTCTAACAACACTTAAAATACTAAAAAAATTATATGGGATTTTTTGATTTCATGACCGAAGAAATTGCAATTGACTTAGGTACTGCAAATACGTTAATTATTCATAAGGATAAAGTAGTGATTGATAGTCCGTCAATTGTTGCACTAGACAGAACTACTGGAAAATTAATCGCCACTGGTAAAGAGGCAAGGTTAATGCAAGGTAAAACGCACAGCAATATAAAAATAATAAGACCTTTAAAAGATGGTGTAATAGCAGATTTTGATGCGTCTGAACAAATGATAAAGGAATTTATTAAAAAAATTCCAACTATAAAAAAGCGCTTTTTTTCTCCTTCATTACGAATGGTTATTTGCATTCCATCAGGAATTACCGAAGTAGAAAAAAGAGCTGTAAAAGACTCTGCAATTCACATGAGAGGCTCTGATATATACCTAATTTACGAACCAATGGCAGCTGCAATTGGTATTGGTATTGATATTATGGAACCTAAAGGAAATATGATTATTGATATAGGAGGAGGAACAACTGAAATTGCTGTTATTGCCTTAGGAGGAATTGTATGTGATAAATCTGTAAAAGTTGCAGGTGATGTTTTTACTAATGATATTTCTTATTATTTAAGAACACAACACAATTTATATGTTGGTGAACATACTGCAGAAAGAATTAAAATTGAAGTTGGTGCAGCTACCGAAGATTTAGAAACTCCACCAGATGATATGCTCGTTCAAGGAAGAGATTTATTAAGCGGAAAACCTAAACAAATACAAATCTCTTATAGAGAAATTGCCAAGGCTTTAGATAAATCTATTTTAAGAATTGAAGATGCCGTAATGGAAACTCTTTCTGAAACTCCACCAGAATTATCTGCTGATATTTATAAAACAGGAATCTATTTAGCAGGAGGAGGCTCTATGCTTAGAGGTTTAGACAAACGACTATCAAGAAAAACAGATTTACCCGTTTATTTAGCAGAAGACCCTTTAAAAGCAGTTGTAAGAGGAACAGGAATTACACTTAAAAATATTGATAAATTTAAAAATATTTTAATGAAGTAACTTTCATTAAAATATTTTTATTTTAGTAACGTTCTTATTTTTCTTCAACTAAATTAAAAAGAAATCATAAATTATGCAACATATTCTTTCTTTTTTATTCAAAAATAAGTTTTTTATCTTGTTTTTATTTTTAGAAATTGTTGCTATATCATTGACTATTCAAAGTCATTCATATCACAGAAGTAAATTTATTAATTCTGCTAACGCTCTAACAGGAGGTGTTTATAATAATTTTAATCACTTAGAAAACTACTTAAATCTTAAAACATTTAATGAGCAATTATCTGATGAAAATACAAGTCTAAAAAATAAATTAACTAAATTATTAAATAATGAGCAATCATTTTCTAGGATAGATTCATTAACTTATAATAAAAAATACGAATTTATAAATGCTCATGTAATTAACAACGAGTATTCTAAATCTAATAACAGATTAACCATCAACAAAGGAAAAAAAGACGGAGTAACATCTGAGCTTGGTGTTATTTCAAGCAAAGGAATTATTGGAATCATCACTAATACCTCTGCTCATTATGCTGTTATTATGCCTGTTACCAATGAAAATTCTAGAATCAATGCAAAATTTTTGCACAACAATCATTTTGGTACGCTAACATGGAACGGAAAAGATTACAATACCGTTCAGCTAGAAGATTTACCCGTTCAAGCAAAAGTTAAAATTGGCGACACCATCGTTACAGGAGGAAAATCAACTATTTTTCCAGAAGGAATTCTTATTGGTCGTGTAAAAAATTTCGACTTAACCGACAACAAATATAACCGTATAAACATCACACTATTTAATGACATGAGCGCTTTATACCATATTAACATTATAAAAAATTTAGACACAAAAGAAATCTTAGAATTAGAAAATGAATAACAATATTATTAAATATAGTCTATTAATTCTAGCCTTAGCTTTTCTTCAAGTTATTGTATTTAATAACATCTTGTTTAATGGTTACATTAATCCGTTAATCTATCTTATTTTTATTTTTATTTATCCTATACATGAAAATAAAACAAAACTTTTACTATTAAGCTTTACTTTAGGGATTATTATAGATTTCTTTTCTAATTCTGGAGGTAGCAATGCAGCATCACTTGTTTTTGTTGCCTATCTTAGACTTCCTATACTTCGTTTAATACAAAGCAATAAAGAATTTGATTTTTTATTATTTAATATTAAAAAATTAAATAGTCTTCAAATAATTATTTATGTATTTTCATTGACTTTTTTACATCATATACTTCTATTTTATTTAGAATCTTACACCTTAAATAATTTTAATCATATTTTTTTAAAAGCCTTGTATTCTAGCTTGTTATCAAGCTTAATCATTGTTTTGTCTTTAACTTTATTTATTAAAAATAAACAATCTTAAGTTTATGAAATCAAGAGGTCGTTTGTTAATTATTTTTACCATTCTTGTAGGAATAACTTATATTTTAAAATTGTTTTACCTACAAGTTTTAACAGATGAATATAAAAAAAAAGCTACTCGCATCTCTGTAAAAAAAGTATATACTTTCCCAGAAAGAGGTTATATTTATGATAGAAATGGAAAATTATTGGTAGCCAATCAAACCTCTTATGATGTTATGATTATTCCACGAGAAGTAAAATCGCTAGACACTATAGAATTTTGTTCGCTTTTAAAAATAACGAAAAATGATTTTATTAAAAAGTTTTATAGAGCTAAAAAATATTCACCTAGATTGGCTTCCGTTTTTGTAAAACAGTTAGCTAAAGAAGACTATGCTTATTTACAAGAAAAAATGTTTAAATACGAGGGATTTTATATTCAAAAAAGAGCTATTCGGAATTATCCCATAAAATATGCGGCAAACGTAGTTGGTTATATTGGTGAAGTAAATGAAAAAAAATTAAAAGAAGATAGTTATTATCAACAAGGAGAATTAATAGGCATTAACGGTGTTGAAAAACAATACGAAAAATTATTACGAGGAAAAAAAGGAATTAAATATTATCAAAAAGACAATCATAATAAAATAATTGGGTCTTTTAAAAACGGAACATTAGACACGCAGGCAGCAACAGGAAATGACCTCACACTTACGCTAGATATTGATTTACAAATTTATGGAGAACAACTAATGAAAAATAAACGAGGCGCAATTATTGCAATTGAACCTAGTTCTGGTGAAATATTAGCTCTTGTTACTGCTCCTAGCTACGACCCCAATCTTATGGTTGGAAGAAAAAGAGCAAAATATTCAACCCAATTTTTAAATGACAAAATAAACAAACCTATGTTTGATAGAGGTTTAAAAGGAGAATACGCTCCAGGCTCACCTTTTAAAATTGTAAATGCTTTAATTGGATTGCAAGAACAAGTGATTAATACTTCTACAAAATTTAAGTGTATTGGTGGTTATCGATACGGAAAAAGAGAAAAAGCCTTTATGAAATGCCATTGCGGAACTCATGGTTGGGTAAACTTTGATCGAGCGATATACAAGTCTTGTAACTCCTATTTTTCCAATACATACAGAAAAATTATTGAAAAATACGAATCTCCAGAAGAAGGAATTGACCATTGGCATGACAAAGTAATGAGTTTTGGTTTTGGAGATTATTTAGGCACAGATTTACCACAAGGAAATAAAGGTTTGATACCAGATTCAAAATTTTATGATAGATATTACCCATCGTTTAGATGGCGTGCTGTGAGTACTATTTCTAACGCCATTGGTCAAGGGCAAATAGCTACTACACCTATTCAATTGGCAAATATGACTGCAGCAGTTGCAAATAGAGGCTATTTTTACACACCACATATTGTAAAAAAAATTAAAGACAATCAATTAGATAATAAATATACCATTCCTAAAAAGACAGCAGTAGATTCTGTTTATTTTGAGCCTGTTATTCAAGGAATGTACAATGTATTTGAAAAAGGAACTGCTAGATATTCAAAAGTAAAAGGAATTGATATTTGTGGTAAAACAGGTACAGTACAAAATTATATAAGACGTAATGGAGAAAAAATTGCTATGGCAGATCATTCCATTTTTATTGCATTTGCACCTAAAGATCATCCTAAAATCGCTTTAGCTATTTTTATTGAAAATGGAGGTTTTGGTTCACAATACGCTGCACCTATTTCATCATTAATGATAGAAAAATACCTTAAAGGAAAAACACAAAAGCCTTATGTAGAACAAAGAATGATGAACGATACCTTACTTTTAAAAGAATACAGAAAACTCTTAACACCAAACAACTTTGAGAGAAACTAAGTTAAATACACATATTGCATGGAATCTAGTTCTGATTTACTTTATACTTGTTTTTATAGGTTGGTTAAATATTTATTCTGCTTCTAAAACAGAAATACATTATCATTTACTTGATTTTTCCTCTAAATATGGCAAACAATTATTATGGATTGGATTCAGTTTTATCTCTGGATTTTTAATCCTGTTTATTGACACTAAAATATTCAAACAATTTGCTGCCTTTTTTTATTTATTTTCACTTCTTACTCTTATTGGTTTATTTGTTTTTGGTAAAACGGTTAACGGAGCAACTTCTTGGTATAGTATTGGTAGTTTTACACTACAACCTACTGAATTTACCAAAATAGCAGTTGCCTTAGGTATCGCAAAATTATTAGGCGATAAACAATTTGATTTAAGACTGTTCAGCAATCAGCTTAAAGCTTTAATTGTACTTATTATTCCTTCCATTTTAATTATTTTACAACCAGATCCTGGTTCTGCTTTAGTATATTTATCGTTTGTTTTTGTTTTTTATAGAGAAGGGTTGCCTAGATTATATATTGTAACTTCACTCACTTTATTAATTACTGCTTTACTAGTCATTAAATTTGGATCTATTTTTATGGACATTCTTGCGCTAATTATATTTTTATTTTTTTTATATTATCTCTATAAATACAAAAATCATATTTTTAGAAAAAATATCCTTATTTATATTAGTGCTTTTATTGTTTTTGCTTTGCTTATTTTTTCGATTGGTTTTACCTTTAAAAAATTACCTCAAAGACATATAAATAGAATTAATTTAGCCTTACACATTGTTGAAGATACTAAGGGAAAAGGATATAATATTGAACAATCAAAAATTGCTATTGGCTCTGGCGGTTTCTTTGGGAAAGGTTTTTTACAAGGCACACAAACCAAAGGAGATTTTGTTCCAGAACAAGCTACTGATTTTATTTTTAGTACCGTTGGTGAAGAATGGGGTTTTATAGGAAGTACCTTTGTTATTCTTCTTTTTATGGCATTTATTCTTTTAATATTACGTATTGCGGAACAACAAAAATCAAAATTTAGTCGTGTTTACGGTTATAGTATTGCTGGTATTTTCTTTTTCCATTTTACCATAAATATTGGTATGGCAATTGGTATTTTACCTACCATTGGAATTCCGTTACCTTTCTTTAGTTACGGAGGTTCTTCTATATTGGCATTTTCAATTTTACTTTTTATTTTTATCGCTTTAGACTCTAACAAAGTAAATGAGTGGTAGCTTATCGGTATATTCTTTTTTT
>CAZYKN010000141.1:0-5745 GCA_964648135.1 uncultured Flavobacteriaceae bacterium | reverse complement strand
GTATGAAAGTTATAGAAGATTTTGCAAAAGAAAAAGGAGCAGAGATTATTATTCAACACGCTCCTGCTGATTTTGAGAAAATTAAAAAAATGATAAAAAAAATAAATTAATTTCCCGTTCTCAATACTTTGGGAGCAGGAAAAAACAAAATTATGCTAAAAATAAAAAACCTACACGCAGGAATTGAAGGAAACGAAATCCTTAAAGGTATCAATTTAGAAATAAAAGCAGGAGAAGTACATGCTATTATGGGTCCAAATGGTTCTGGAAAAAGCACGCTTTCTTCTGTAATTGCAGGAAATGAAACGTATGAAGTTTACGATGGTGAGATACAATTAGATAACGAAAGTTTGTTAGATTATTCACCTGATGTAAGAGCACATAAAGGGATTTTTATGTCCTTTCAATATCCTGTAGAAATCCCAGGAGTTACAACAACTAACTTTATAAAAACCGCCATTAATGCAAAACGTAAATTTTTAGGGTTAGAAGATTTACCAGCAAAAGAGATGCTTAAACTTATTAAAGATAAAGCAGCCTTGCTAGAAATGGATAGAAAATTTTTATCTCGTTCTTTAAATCAAGGGTTTTCTGGTGGAGAAAAAAAACGGAATGAAATTTTTCAAATGGCAATGCTTGAACCTAAATTAGCCATTCTTGATGAAACCGATTCAGGTTTAGATATTGATGCGCTAAAAATTGTTGCAAATGGTGTTAATAAATTAAAAACTAAAGACAATGCTGTTTTAGTCATTACACACTATCAACGGTTATTAGATTATATTGTACCAGATTATGTACACGTTTTACACGATGGAAAAATCATAAAATCTGGAGGAAAAGAATTGGCATTTGAATTAGAAGAAAAAGGATATGATTGGTTAAAATAACAATACAATTTATTGTGTATTAAAGCCTCAACAAGAAAAAAATGAAGACAAACAATATAGCATCCTATTTTCTAGAATTAGAAAACAAAGGAATATTAGATTTAGAATCTAACATCCATAAAATAAGAACAAAAGCATTAACTGATTTTGAAAAATTAGGTTTTCCAACAAAAAAAGAAGAAGATTGGAAATACACTTCGCTTAAAAAAATATTAAATCAAGAATACGAATTGTTTTCAAACAAAGAGAACACACCAGAATTAAAAGAGGTAAAAAAGCATTTTGTTCATGAAATAGATTCGTATAAAATTGTATTTGTTGATGGTATTTTTAGTTCGTTTTTATCAGACACATCACATCAAGGAATGGATATTTGCCTAATGTCTTCAGCACTTAAAAAAACAAAATATAAAATAATTATTGATCATTATTTTAATACCATTACAAACAAAAACAACAGTTTATCTTTATTAAACACGGCTTTTGCTAGACAAGGAGCTTTTATTCATATTCCAAAAAATACGTTGGTTGAAAAACCTATTCAAATCATCCATTTTACAACAAAAACTAAAAAGCCTCATTTTTTACAACCTCGAAATTTAATTATTATTGATGAAAATTCGCAAGTAAAAATTATAGAAAAACATCAAAGTTTAGCTAATGATAATCTTACTTTAACCAATTCGGTTACTGAAATATTTGCCAATAAACGTGCAGTAGTAGATTATTATAAAATTCAAAATGACACAGAGGAAACCTCTTTATTAGACCATACTTTTATTCAGCAAAAAGACAGCAGTACGGTAAACATGAACACCTATTCTTTTGGTGGAAAATTGACTAGAAATAATTTAGAATTCTATCAAAATGGAGAGCGAATTGAATCTAACCTTAACGGAATTACTATTCTAAACAACAAACAATTGGTTGATAATCATACTTTAGTAATGCACAACCAACCAAACTGTGAAAGTAATGAATTGTATAAAGGTATTTACGCAGATTTAGCAACAGGCGTTTTTAACGGAAAAGTAATTGTAGATAAAATGGCTCAAAAAACAAATGCTTTTCAGCAAAATAATAATGTATTATTAGGTGAAAAAGCAACAATTAACAGCAAGCCTCAATTAGAAATTTTTGCCGATGATGTAAAATGTTCTCACGGTTGTACTATTGGTCAATTAGATGATATGGCATTATTTTACATGCAGCAAAGAGGTATTCCAAAAAAAGAAGCACAAGGTTTATTATTGTACGCTTTTGGGAATGATGTGGTAGAAAAAATAAAAATTCCTGAATTAAAATCAAGAATTACAAACCTCATCGCAAAAAAATTAAATGTAAAATTAGGATTTTAAATAAAAAAGGCAATTTCAATAAATGAAATTGCCTTTAAAATTTTGATTTAATTCAACAAGGAATATTCAAACTGTGCATTACCACGTTCTCCTTCTTCATTAGTTAAAGTTAAAAATTTAATTTTAAAATAGTTTCCTTCCGCATCTTTTAAGATATAAAATTTATCCGTTTTTATTTGTGGCGCAGTTCCTGGACCACCTCCAACACGCCAAGAACTCCCAACAGCTCTTTGTGAAGTTAAAAAACTCCCTTCTACAATATCTGTTTTAGAAAAATCTTCAAAAGAAAAATCAGCTGTATTTACTTCATAGGCTTTTACATTTTGTAGATTATTTGATAAAATAAAATCTGAATACATATACGTTCCTGCATTTGGAATTTCATTGGTGAATGAAGTAAAACACAAATCCCAATTTTCTTTTAACGGTTCAACATCAACGGTTGCATTGGTGTTAAAACTAAAAAACGTAAAGTTATAATCGCTGTTTTTAGAAATTGTTACTTCTTGAAAAGTGGTATCATCTAAATTGGCATATTGTAAAAGGTAGTTGCCATTTTGTTTTAAAATTCTAATTTTTTTCCATCCTCTTAAATCTCCTTTTATAGCAACAGAACCTAAATTAGGAGTATCTGTACCTACTTGATATCCTAAATTTAATAAATAGACTTTATTTTGTTCTGGAGAATCACTTACTTCAGCTATAGCTGTGTGAAGAATATCGCCATCAAAATCATCTACAAATGCTGTATTAGAAGGGTCAAATGTCTGTGTTGCAACAACAGAAAGTAAGTCTTGAACAGTTGCTGTGGTTACTGCATTTAAGTCGGTTGCGTCTAATTGTTTTACTGCCATTGCAATGGAAGAATTTAAAGACACTCTAAAAGAATTTCCGTTGTAAAAACGTAAATCCCAAGCATCTCTCTGCACAGTTTTTTGTGTATTTGAACTAAAATCAAAATATACCTGATTAGGTTCATTTGCGCCACCAACTTCTGTATTTACAGTTGCATCGGTAACAATTTGTGCTACTTCTGGAGTAGGATCATCATCTTTACAGCTTATAAAAATAAGGAGTAGTAAAGCTATTTTTAATGTTGTTTTAATTGTTTTCATTGTTTATATATTTAATTTGTATTTAAGTTTAATAAAATAAGACCGTCCATAACCTAACAGACGATTTCCTGAATTTGTATTATGTGTACTGCTATGATTTGAGTAAGAACTACTTACACGAACTACGTTAAATAAATTTCGAGCTCCAATAACGGTTTCAATTTTGTGATGCAAGAAAGCTGTTTTAAAGGAAGCATCAACCCAACTATACGGGTTTAAAGTGTTTTTTACAATATCTCCAACCGTATTATAAATATACTCAGATTGCGCTCCATTATATTTGTAATTAAGTACAAATCTTGAATGTAATTTTTGTATAAAGTAATTTACATTGGCATTGAATAGAAGAGTGTATAAATAATCTTCATTTACCGCTGTTGTATTGGTGTTTTGAGTTTGTGAAATTCCTAAAAGTGTAGCGTTTAAGTTAAATTTTAACTTTTTGTATTGCAGTTTATTTTCAAATGAAAAATCAACAGATCGATGTTTATCTACATTAATATATTTATACGCCAATGCTGGTTGTGTAGATACAATGGCTAAATCTATCCTATCTTTTACATTTAAATAACCTATTTTTATTTTTGAAAGCCATTTTACTGAATTAAAATCCATTGCCTTTTTTAAGTAGGTGTTAATGGATAAAGAACGTTCTGGAACTAAGGCTTCATTTCCTGTAACATTATGATTTCCATCAACAAAATAGGTGTAAAGCTCATCAAAATTAGGTGTTCTATATGAACTTCCAACAACAGTTCTAAGGGTAAAATCATGTTTAAATAAATATCTTGAACTTAAAGAATATTGAAATTGATTTTTAAATTTTGATTGTAAAGAGTAGCGAACTCCAGGTTTTACTAATAAATTATCGTTTAGATGATATTCCATAGAAGCAAAAGCATCTAGATGATACATTTTTTCGTTTACATCAACAGTATTAATGATACTTGCTACTGAAGCACCAAAACCATCCTCTAAATTATATGTAACTCCAAATTCAAAATCGTATGGTTTATCCTTAAAAAAATGATTAAAAGTTGCTTTAGAAAAATAGGTTTTTCTATAAAGGTAATTTTTATATGCTTCATTAGCTGCTGTTCTTGTATGTAAATCGTAAATTACTCTACGTACTTTTTTTATTTGTTCTTGGTAAGCAGCATAAAAGTTAACATTTACTTGATGTTTAATCTTGGTATTCACAATTAAATTGTGTGACATTCTATGCGTTAAAAAATCTTTGTCATCTGGAGCAAGAATATCCACCAAACCTGTTTCTGTATTGTTTCTATCTACTACATTTGAATCATATCTTTTTAGTAACGCTTTAAACAAACCTACTTTATAAGATAAGTTAAACTGATTTTTTTTATAATTCAATAAACCATTACCGCTCAATTGTTCTTTAGGAAACCACTCATAACCTCTTAAATGATCTTGTTGAAAGTAATTTTTTCCTTTTCGAGTCCCTTCATAACCTGTAAAATGATCTCTATGAATATTAAAACTAGTATATAAATGACTGTTTATATTGTGCGCAAGATGTAATTTTTGAATATGGCGTCCTTTATCCCAAAAAGAAAATTCGTTTCCAGCACTTTCTTCTTGTATAGATGTATTTATTTTCCAATTATATTTAGAGCTCTTTTTAGTGATAATATTAATCACACCAGAAACCGCATTTGCTCCATAAGAAACTCCCATAGAACCTTCTACAATTTCAATTTGTTTAACATCATCAAGGTTTATCTGTGTGAGGTCAATATTATTCCCAAAACCATCTTCACTCACTAACGGAATTCCATTTTCTAAAATTTTAAAGTATTGACCATCTAATCCAAAAAGGCTTACAGTAGATTTTCCTTCTTGTGCATTTGGAGTAATTTGGATATTTAGAGTTTGATTGAGTAGATCTGCCAAATTATTTGCAGCATGCTGCTCTATCATAGCAGCATTAATTACTTTCACTTCAAAAGCCGATTTTTTAATTGATTGTTTAGAGTACTGTCCTGTAATTACAACCTCTTTAATTTTTTGGATACTATCTAAATTAGATTTTTTTTCTTGCGCATAATTAATTTGTATTCCTAAAATTAAAACGGATATATAAAATAGGTGTTTCACTAAAATTTGATTTTAAATTACACCGCAAAAATACTTTGGGACAAAAACAAATAACATCGTTAAAAGTTTAATAATTATCCTTTTAAAAAAATATGTATATTTGTAAAATATTTTACACTATATAATATTTTATAATACTATATATCAATAATTTATACAATACAAGGTAATCTATTATGCAATAAATATTACATACTAAACTAAAAAAACATCAAAAATGAATACAAAATATAACGATAAAAATATTTTTAAAGATACCGA